>NZ_JBICYJ010000031.1:0-113916 GCF_043200835.1 Kitasatospora sp. NPDC048365 | reverse complement strand
GCCCGCCCGCTCCCCCCCCCCCGCCGCCCCCCCCCCCCCCCCCCCCCCCCCCCCCCCCCCCCCCCCCCCCCCCCCCCCCCCCCCCCCCCCCCCCCCGGGGGGGGGCTCAGCCGCAGCCGCAGGAGCGGCGGACGACCAGCCGGGAGGGGAACTGGCGCAGCCGGTCGCTGCCCGCGCCGCCTGTCCGGGGCGCGGAGCCCAGCACCAGTTCGACCGCCGCCCTGGCCATCGCGGGCCGGTCGGAGGCGACGGTGGTCAGCGGCGGATCGGTGAGCGCCGCCTCCTTCAGGTCGTCGAAGCCCGCCACCGCCAGCTCGCCCGGCACGTCGATCCGCAGTTCCCGGGCCGCCCGCAGCAGCCCGATCGCCTGGTCGTCGGTCGAGCAGAACACGGCCGTCGGCCGGGCCGGGCCGCTCAGCAGCTCCAGGCCCACCCGGTAGGCCTGGTACCGGTTGTACGGACACGCGAACAGGCGGCCCTCGGTGGACCGTCCGGCCTCCCGCATGGCCTGCCGCCAGCCCTCGACGTGGTCGGTGACCGGGTCGCCGATCGTCGGCGTGGGCTCGATGCCGCCGAGGCAGGCCACGTACGCGTGTCCGTGCTCCAGCAGGTGGCGGGTGGCGAGCCGGGCCCCGCCGACGTCGTCCGTCACCACGGCGAACTCGCGGAACGACTCGGGGCTCTCGTGCAGCAGGACCACGCGCGCGTCGGTGTCGGCGAGCTCGGCGGAGGCCTGCTCGCTCGGCCCCTGGCTGACCAGGACCAGCCCGGAGACCTGCATGTCGAGGAAGGCGCGCAGGTAGTGAACCTCGCGCTCGTCCCGGTAGTCCGAGTTCCCGACCAGCACCATCGTGCCCCGCTCGGCGGCGGCCTGCTCCAGGGCGTGCGCGATCTCCCCGAAGAAGGGCTGCCGCGCGTCGGGGACGATCAGGCCCAGCAGGTCGGTCCGGCGGCTGGCCATCGCCCGGGCGACCCGGTCGGGGCGGTAGCCGAGGACGGCGATCGCCGCGACCACCCGTTCGCGGGTGTCCGGTGCCACGGGCCGCGGGCCGTTGTTCACCACGTAGGAGACCACCGCGGTCGAGGTCCCCGCCATCCTGGCCACGTCGTCGCGCGTCACCTTGGTCACCCGCAGGAGTCTACGGTGGGTGTGCGTCCGATTCTGACGATACGTCAGAATCGGGCGCACCGTCAGTCCGGGGTCGGTGTCAGTGCCAGTCGGAGATCCGGACGTCGTTCGGGGAGGGCTCGCCCGCGCCGGTCTCGACGAGCTTCTTGAGGCTCAGCAGGTAACTGGCCCACTTGGTGCTGCAGTGGGACATGAACTCCACCTGCTCGCGCCAGCCCTCGTGGCGGAAGAGCAGGATCGTCCACTCGCCCTCGGTCCTGAGGTCGAAGGAGACCCGGGTGCCGATCCACTCCTCGGGGCCGTCGACGACCTCCCAGAGCACCCGGTGGGAGGGCTCGGCCTCCAGCACCTTCATGTCGAAGCCGCCGGGCAGGAAGCGGAAGCGGAGCACGCCGCCGGGCGCGGCGTCGCCGTCGGTGTCCTCGGTCCACCAGGCGGCCAGGCCGTCCACGGTGGTGAGAGCGGCGTAGACCTTCTCGATCGGTGCGGTGGCGCCGATGCGGTGCACGATGTCCATGGTCATTCCTCTCGGGTCTGCTGGATCGCCTCGGCGATCCGCTTGATGCGGTGCAGTCGGGCGTCCCATGCGGCGCCGACCGCGGTGAGTTGGGCGACGGCCCGGGCGAGCTGGGCGCGGTCGACCTCGTAGCGGCGTTCGCGGCCCAGGGCGGTGCCGTGCACCAGGCCTGCGCGGTCGAGGACGCCGAGGTGCTTGGCGACGGCCTGGCGGGTGACCGGCAGGTGGTCGCTGAGGGTGGTGGCGGTGCCGCCGCCCTCGGTGAGCAGCAGGTCGAGCATCCGGCGGCGGATCGGGTCGCCGACCGCGGACCAGAGCTCGTCGTCGACGGCGGTGGTCACGACGTCGCCGCCGCTCGGGGCGCGTAGGCGGCCAGGCGGGGCAGGAAGTGGTCCCAGCCGCGGGCGTGGTCCAGGTAGGCCTCTTCCAGGACGGCGGCCTCCCAGCCCTTCTCCCGGAAGCCGACCTCGCTGAAGCGCAGCAGGGTGCCGGCGCCGGAGGGGACCAGGTCGAAGGTGACCAGCAGCGAGTTGTCGGGGGCGGCGCTCTCGCCGTCCTCGTACACCCAGCGGAAGGCGAACCGCCGGGGCGGGTCGGCCTCGACCACGGTGATCGGGGCCACCGTGGCGTCGGGCGAGGCCGGGTCGCCGAAGGTGATCACACCGGTGGCGCCGGGGACGGGCTTGAGGTCGGCCTCGTCGGGCCACCACTCGCGCAGGTGCTCGGGCGTGCTGACGACCTCGTAGACCACCTCGGGGGCGGCGTCGATGTGGATCTCCCGCTCGATGCTGCCGTACTCCATCGAAGCCTCCAGGGATAAGCAACCTTTGGTTGCACATCACTGTAGACCGAACCCCAGCGACTCGCAACCGATGGTTGCGACAGGCCCGTCAGGCGGCCAGCGCGCGACGCGCCAGCCCTTCCAGCGCCGCGACGATCCGCTCCAGCGACAGGCCGCCCTGGCGCTGGTGGCGGAAGAGCTCGGGGGCGAGCGGGGCCAGCAGGTGGTCGGCGGCGGCCTCGGGGTCGGGCAGGCCGGCCTGCCGGGCCAGGTGGGCGACGTGCAGCCGCCAGAAGCCGTAGGCGCCGGTCCGGTAGCGCGCCTCACCGGTCTCCGCACCCAGCACCAGGTGGACGTGGGTCTCCAGCAGGCCGGCCATCGCCGCGTAGAAAGCGGCCAGCCGCTCCCCGGGCGCGGGGTGCGGCCCGTCCGCCGGGCCGGGGCCGAGCGGCGACGGGCCGGCGATCACCCGCTCCTGGAGCGCCCGCTCGTGCTCGTCGAGGAGCGCCCGGGCGATCGACGCCCGGTCCGGGTAGCGCCGGTAGAGCGTGCCGCGGCCGAGGCCGGCGGCCTTGGCGATGTCGTCCATGGTCACGGCGGCCGGGTCGCCCTCGGCGAAGAGCCGCTCGGCGGCAGCGAGCACCCGGGCCCGATTGCGGGCGGCGTCGGCGCGCTCGCGCGGACGACCCTCGTCGATCCGGGGCAGCGGGGGGAGTTCGGTCACGGTGGACAGCCTAGGGACAAGTGGACATCGCGTCCACTTGCTCGTAGGGTGCGGAGGGAGACAAGCGGACACCGTGTCCGCTTGCTTGCCTGCCACCGGCTTCCTGGGGGTCCGCCATGCCACGGCTTCTGCACCTGAACAGCAGCGCACGCACCGACTCCGTCACCCGCCGCCTCGGCGCGGCGTTCGTCCGCGGCTGGCGGGAGGCCGGCGGCGGCGCGGTGGTCCACCGCGACCTCGCCGCCGAGCCGGTGCCGCCGATCGGCGCCGGCTGGACCGGCATCTGCGACACCCTGCTGCGGGAGGGCATCACCGAGATCGCCCGGTACCCGGAGGCGGTGCGCGGCCCCGAGCAGCGGCGGGCGTGGGCGGTGGTCGCCCCGCTGCTGGCCGAGCTGACCGCCGCCGACGTGGTGCTGATCGGCGCTCCGATGTACAACTTCGGCGTCCCGGCCGCGCTCAAGGCCTGGATCGACCAGGTGACCTTCCCGAAGATGGTGCTGGCCCCGCGCCGCTTCGTGGTGCTCTCGGCCCGCGGCGGCGCGTACGGCCCGGGGACGCCCCGGGAACCGTTCGACCACCAGGGCCGCTACCTGCTGGACTTCTTCCGCGGCCACTACGCGGTCGAGGACGGCCGGCTGATCGGCGCCGAACTGGTCAACGCGACGGTCGACCCGGCGCTGGCGGCCCGGCTGCCGCAGCACCGGGACTCGGCCGCCCGGGCGCTGGAGCAGGCCGACGCACTGGCCCGCGAGCTGGCCGCGGCCGGACGGGAGGGCTGAGCCGTGGCGTGGATCTGGCTGCTGGCGGCCGGTGCGGTCGAGGTCGCCTGGGCGCAGAGCATCCGCCCGACCGACGGGTTCACCCGTCTCCCGCAGACCGTGCTCTGCTTCGCGCTGATGCTGGGCGCGGTGTTCCTGCTCGCCCGCGCGGTCCGCGACCTGCCGGTGGGCACCGCGTACGCGGTCTTCACCGGCATCGGCAGCGTCGGAGCCGTCCTGGTCGGCGCCCTGCTGCGGGGCGAGGCGCTCACCCCGCTGCGCGCCGTCGGCCTCGCGCTGATCACCGCCGGCCTGGTCACCGTCCGCCTGGGCGAGTCGGGGTGACCCGGCCGGGCGGACGGTGCGGTCGGGTCAGCCGACCGAGGAGTAGGCGATGATGCCGCGGCGCAGGCCGTCGACCGCCTTGCGGGCGGTGGAGCGCAGCTCGGCGTCCTCGCCGGCCGCGTCCTGGATCTGACCGAGCACGTCGATCAGCTGCTTCGTCCAGCGGACGAAGTCGCCGGCCGGCATGTCGGCGTCGCGCAGCACCTGGTCCAGCTCGTGGCCGAGCGCCCAGCGGTACGCGGCCCAGGCGAAGCCCAGGTCGGGCTCGCGCTGGCCGACGCCCTCGGCGGTGGAGATCTTGTGCTGCTCCTCCAGCGCGTCCAGGTGGCCCCAGATCCGGACCATGTGGCCGAGCGCGGTCTTGGCGTTGCCCTCGGGCACCCGCGGGGCGAGCGCGTCGTCGGACTGCCGGGCCTCGTACACCAGCGCCGAGGCGCAGGCGGCGAGCTCGGCGGCGGCCAGGCCCCGCCAGACGCCCTCGCGGATGCACTCGGAGGCGAGCAGGTCGAGCTCGCCGTAGAGCCGGCCCAGGCGCTTGCCGTCCGCGGTGACGGTGTCGCCGGTGAGGTAGCCGAGGTCGGTGAGCAGGCCGCAGACCCGGTCGAAGGTGCGGGCGATGGTGTGGGTGCGCGAGCGCATCCGCCGCTCCAGCAGCTCGGTGTCCCGGTGCAGGCGGTGGTAGCGCTCGGACCAGCGGGCGTGGTCCTCCCGCTCGTCACAGCCGTGGCAGGGGTGCTGCCGCAGGGTGGCGCGCAGCCGGGCGATCTCGGGGTCGTCGGCGGCGGCCGCCCGGCCGCGGCGGAAGCGCTCGGGCTCGGTGTGGCCGGCCTTGGTGCGCAGCGCCGAGGCGAGGTCGCGGCGGGACTGCGGGCTGCGCGGGTTGAAGGACTTGGGGATCCGCATCCGGTCGACCGGGGCCACCGGGTGCGGGAAATCGATCATCGCGAGGCGCTTGACCTGGCGCTCGGCGGTGAGCACCACCGGGCGCGGCCCGTCCTGGTAGTCGGGGTGGCGGCTCGCGCCGCGGCCGTGCCGGGAGACCGGCGGCAGGCCCGGGTCGAGGACCAGCGCGAGGCCGGCGAACTTGCCGGTCGGGACGTGGATGATGTCGCCCGGCTTGAGCTGCTCGATCGACTCGACGGCGGCCGAGCGGCGCTGGCTGCTGCCCTCGCGGGCGAGCTCGTTCTCCCGCTCCTTGAGCTGCCGGCGCAGCGACATGTACTCGTCGAAGTCGCCGAGGTGGCAGGTCATCGACTCGCGGTAGCCCTCCAGACCCTCCTCGTTGCGCTGCACCTGGCGGGCGATGCCGACCACCGAGCGGTCGGCCTGGAACTGCGCGAAGGAGGTCTCCAGCAGCTCCCGCGAGCGGTGCCGGCCGAACTGGCCGACCAGGTTGACCGCCATGTTGTACGAGGGGCGGAAGGAGGACTTCAGCGGGTAGGTGCGGGTGCCGGCCAGGCCGGCCAGCGCCTCCGGGTCGAGGCCGCGCTGCCAGAGCACCACGGCGTGGCCCTCGACGTCGATGCCGCGGCGGCCGGCCCGGCCGGTGAGCTGGGTGTACTCGCCGGGGGTGATGTCGGCGTGGGTCTCGCCGTTCCACTTGACCAGCTTCTCCATGACCACCGAGCGGGCGGGCATGTTGATGCCGAGCGCCAGGGTCTCGGTGGCGAAGACCGCCTTGACCAGGCCCTTGACGAAGAGCTCCTCGACGACCTCCTTGAACCGGGGCAGCATGCCGGCGTGGTGGGCGGCGATGCCGCGCTCCAGCCCGTCCAGCCACTCGTAGTAGCCGAGCACGTGCAGGTCCTGGTCGGGGATGTCGGCGCAGCGCTCCTCGACGATCTGCCGGACCTGGGCGCGCTCGGCGTCCCGGTTGAGGCGCAGGCCGGAGGAGAGGCACTGCTGGACGGCGGCCTCGCAGCCGGCCCGGCTGAAGATGAAGGTGATCGCCGGGAGCAGGCCCTCGGCGTCGAGCCGCTCGATCACGTCGATCCGGCCCGGCGTCCAGACCCGGCCGGGGCGGCCGGCCGGCATCGAGCGGCCGCGGCCCTTGGCGAAGCGGTCGCGCCCGCCGCGGTCCATCTCGGAGCGGGCGAGCCGGACCAGCTCGGGGTTGACCGCCTTGGCGGGGTTGCGCGGGGCGTTCTTGGGGCGGCCGTCGCGGTCCGGGTTGGCGAACAGGTCGTACATCCGGTTGCCGGCCATCACGTGCTGCCACAGCGGGACCGGGCGGTGCTCGGAGACGATCACCCGGGTGCCGCCGCGCACCGTGTCCAGCCAGTCGCCGAACTCCTCGGCGTTGGAGACGGTGGCCGACAGCGAGGCCAGCACCACCGACTCGGGCAGGTGGATGATGACCTCCTCCCAGACGGCGCCGCGGAAGCGGTCGGCGAGGTAGTGGACCTCGTCCATCACCACGTAGCCGAGGCCGTCCAGGGCGGAGGAGCCCGCGTACAGCATGTTGCGCAGCACCTCGGTGGTCATCACGACCACCGGGGCGTCGCCGTTGACGCTGTTGTCGCCGGTGAGCAGGCCGACCTTGGCGGCGCCGTACCGCTTGACCAGGTCGCCGAACTTCTGGTTGGAGAGCGCCTTGATCGGCGTGGTGTAGAAGCACTTGCGGCCGCTCGCCAGGGCGAGGTGGACGGCGAACTCGCCGACGATGGTCTTGCCGGAGCCGGTGGGCGCGGCGACCAGGACGCCCTCGCCGGCCTCCAGGGCCCGACAGGCCTCGATCTGGAAGGGGTCGAGCGGGAAGTCGTACAGCTGCTGGAAGCCGTGCAGCGCGGTGGCCTGCTCCTTGGCACGCTCGCGCGCGGCGGCGTACGCCTCGGAGGGGCTCAGCTGCTGCTCGGGCAGGGGGGTGTCCACTGGTGTCACCTGGTCTTCCCGTGCGACGGGGCGCAGCTGCTGGGTTCGGTGTGGTTGATCGTGCATCTCAGCCTGAGGTTACCCGGCTGCACTGACATCAATGACACCGTTTTCCGGGGGCCACGCGGCGCGGTCGGACCACTGCTCCCGGTGATCATGCAACTGGCGAAGTGCTCACATCCTGAGTTGCAAATGTCTTCATTCGGTCGACGAAACGTCAGGTCGGATCAACAGTCGATCGAATTCAGACTCTTCTGATCAACAGTCATGCCAGGACCGAACGGTTCCTACAGTCGGACCACCGAGCACGCCACGAACTGGAGGATCACGATGGCGAATCTGGAGACCTCGCTGAAGGAAGCGATGAACATCGAGGGGGCCATGGGGGTAGCCCTGGTCGACTACAACAGCGGCATGGCGCTCGGCACCCTGGGTGACGGTGCCGAAATCGACCTCAATGTCGCAGCGGCCGCCAACACGGACCTGGTCCGTGCCAAGATGCGCACCATGGAGATGCTGAATCTCCAGGACAACGACATCGAGGACATCCTGATCAGCCTGACCAGCCAGTACCACCTGATCCGACCACTGACCACGAAGACCGGTCGCGGGCTGTTCCTGTACCTGGCGCTCAACCGCACCCGGTCCAACCTGGCGATGGCCCGGCACCAGCTGAAGCGGATCGAGTCCACGCTGGAGATCTGACCGGGGGTCCGGAGGGAGGGGGCGTCGATGCCCAAACCGCTGTACCAGGCCAAGGCCGAGTTCTTCCGGATGCTGGGGCATCCGGTGCGGATCCGGGTGCTGGAGCTGCTGCAGGCCGGGCCGACCCCGGTCCGGGAGCTGCTGGCCGATCTGGACATCGAGCCCTCCAGCCTGTCCCAGCAGCTCGCGGTGCTGCGCCGGGCCGGGCTGGTGACCGCCACCAGGGAGGGCTCCAGCGTGGTCTACGAGCTGGCCGGCGCCGACGTGGCGGAGCTGCTGCGCACCGCCCGCCGGATCCTCACCGAACTGCTGACGGACCAGAACATCCTGTTGGCCGAGCTGCGCGCGGGCGGCCCCAACGGGTGATCGCCCCACGGGCAGTCGCCTAACGGGTGATCAGATGGGTCAGCCCCTCGGCCAGCCGGACGTACTCCTCCGGGCGGTTGTACACCTGGGCGCTGACCCGCAGGACGCCGCCGCCGATCCAGGGCCGGACCGCGATCCGGGCCCCGAGCCGGCGGCGGACGGCGACCATCAGCGCCTTCGCCGCGTGCTCGCTCTCGGCCACCCCGGGCGGCAGCCGCAGCGCCCGCATCGAGGTGCCCGCGCACTCGGCGAGCGGGCGCAGCCCGGCGCGCTCGATCAGCTGCCGGCGGCCGTGCCCGACGAGCGCCTCGTTGTGCCGCCGGACCCGGTCGGTGCCGAGCTTCTCCAGCAGGGCGAAGCCGGCCGGGGCGGCCAGCCACGGGGTGTAGTCGCAGGTGCCGCGCCACTCGACCCGGGCCGGGAAGCCCCGGTCGTGCTCCCAGGAGAGCATCAGCGGGCGGACCTTGGGCCGCCAGGCGGCGGTGACCGCGAGCACGGCGGCGGCCCGCGGGGCGAAGGCCCACTTGTGCAGGTTGCCGATCCAGAAGTCGGCGCCGCCGGCCGCGCCGCCCAGGTCGACCGGCAGCATGCCGGGGGCGTGCGCGGCGTCCACCACGGTGACCACACCGCGGGCCGCGAGGTCGGCGAGCAGCTCCGGGGTGGCGATCGCGCGGGCGGTGGGCGAGGTGATCAGGTCGAGCACGGCGACCCGGGTGCGGGGCGTGACGGCGTCCAGCACCCGGTCGCGGACCGCCTCCTCGTCCGGGGCGTGCGGGGAGATCCGGACGCAGCGCACGGTGGCGCCGCTCTCCGCGGCGCGCCGCTCGGCGGCCCGGGTGACCACGCCGTAGCCGTGGTCGGTGACCAGCACCTCGTCGCCGGGCCCGAGCGGGACGGTGTCCAGGGCGACCGCGACGCCCTCGGTGACGTTGGTGAGCAGGGCGAGCTTCCCCGGGTCGCCGCCGAGCGCGGAGGCGACCTCGGCGCGGGCCCGGGCGATCCGGTCGGGCAGGTCGAGGAAGAACCCGTCCGGGTCGCGTTCCTGTTCGGCCCGGAGTCTGGCCTGGACGCGCTGCACGGGGACCGGGACGGCGCCGTACGAGCCGTGGTTGAGGTGGGCCACCTCCGGGTCGAGGGTGAAGAGGTTTCCGGTACCGGGCAGGGGTGAGGTCATCGGTTCGTCCAGGGGTCGTCTCGAATTTTATGCTGTGTGACATTTCACACTGCATACTTCTAGCCGAATGGTGGGGGTCGCGGCAACCATCGGCGGGTGACCCACACCGACCCCTTCCTCGCGCTGAGCGCCCGCACCGGCCGCTTCAGCTACGGTTCCCCGCGCGCCGCCGCGCTCTCCTCGGACGGCGCCCGCCTGCTCTTCCTGCGCTCCACCGGCGCGGAGGACCCGGTCGAGCGGCTCTGGCTGCTGGACCTGGCCACCCGCCAGGAGACCCTGGTCGCCGACCCGGCGGCGCTCGCCCCCGACCGCACCGGCGACCCGGCCGACCTGCCGGTGCTGGAGCGCCGGCTGCGCGAGCGGCTGCGGCTGTGGGCGCCGGGCATCGGCTCCTTCGCCGCCACCGGCGACCTGGCCACCGCCGTCTTCGCGCTGGACGGCCGCGTCTTCCGGACCGACACCGCCACCGGATCCACCACCGAACTCCCGGTCGCCGGGCCCGCGTTCGACCCCCGCCCGAGCGCCGACGGCACCCGCGTCGCGTACGTCGCGGGCGGGCAGCTCTGGCTCACCGGCGAGCAGCCGGCCGACGCCCCGCTCAGCCCGCGCGACGGCGCGGTCTGGGGCGTGGCGGAGTTCGCCGCGGCCGAGGAACTGGGCCGCACCCGCGGCCACTGGTGGTCGCCGGACGGCTCGGCGCTGCTGGTCACCCGGATCGACGAGTCCGCCCTGCCGCTGCGATGGTTCGCCGACCCCGCGCACCCCGAGCGGGCCCCCGAGTCGTTCGCCTACCCGCAGGCCGGCGGCCCCAACGCGGACCTCCAGCTCTGGGTGCTCGGCCTGGACGGCGGCCGGGTCCGGATCCTCTGGGACACCGAGGAGTTCCCCTACCTGACCGCGGCCGGTTGGGAGGGCGACGGCGAGCTGCTGCTGACCGTCGCCGACCGGCTGCAGCAGCGCGTCGTGCTGCTCAGTGCCGACCCGGCGAGCGGGAAGACCACCGAACTCGCGGCGACCACCGACGAGTTCTGGGTCGACCCGCTGCCCGGCACGCCGCAGCGGCTGGCCGACGGCCGGGTGCTCACCTCGCACGACACCCCGGCGGCCCGGGGCGTGGCGCTGGACGGCCGGATCCTCACCGACGAGCGGCTGCAGGTCCGCCGGGTGGTCGGCACCTACCGCGACCGGCTGCTGATCGAGGGCGGCGAGGGCGACCCGGCCGACCAGCAGCTCTTCCTGCTCGACCCGGACGGCGGCGCGCCCGAGCGGCTCACCGAGGGCCCCGGCGTGCACAGCGCGACCGCGGTGAACGGCGGCACCCTGCTGCTCACCTCGGCCACCCAGGCCGGGATCCGCCGCACCCTGCACACCGCCGACGGCGACTTCCCGCTGGCCGACCTGGCGGCGCCGCTCCCCCACCGGGTGACCCCGCAGCTCGCCCGGGTCACCGAACTCGGCCTGCCCACCGCCGTGGTGTACCCGCGCGCGCACGCGCCGGGCACCCCGCTGCCGGTCCTGCTGGACGTCTACGGCGGCCCCGGCTACCAGGCGGTGGCCAACGAGCCGCGCCGCTGGCAGCTCAAGCAGTGGTGGGCCGACCAGGGCTTCGCCGTGGTCACCACCGACAACCGGGGCACCCCGTTCGTCTCGCCGGAGTTCACCCGGGCGATCTTCCGCCGGTTCTCGCAGGTGGCGATCGACGACCAGGTGGCCGCGCTGCAGGCGCTCGCCGCCGACCACCCGGACCTGGACCTCGGCCGGGTCGGCGTGCGCGGCTGGTCGTACGGCGGGTACTTCGCCGCGCTCGCGGTGCTGCGCCGCCCGGACGTGTTCCACGCGGCCAGCGCGGGTGCCCCGCCGACCGACTTCCGGCTGTACGACACCGCCTACACCGAGCGCTACCTGGGCCTGCCGCAGGAGAACCCGGACGGCTACCTGGCGGACTGCCTGATCCCGGACGCGCCGGGGCTGTCCCGGCCGCTGCTGCTGATCCACGGCCTGGCGGACGACAACGTGCACCCCTCGCACACCCTGCTCCTCTCCGAGGCGCTGACCCGCGCGGGCCGGCCGCACAGCGTGCTGCCGCTGCCGGGGGTGAGCCACATGACGCCGGACGGCGGGCTGGAGGCCGTCGCGGCGGCCGAGCTGGCCTTCCTGCGGAACGCGCTTGGCTCAAACCCTTCCATGTGACCGATGACATGTGAAATATTACCCGCGCTCAACACCACCCACCGTCCGGAAAGGACAGGTCAGTTGCGCAGACTTTCCGTCGCAATCGCGGTAGCGCTGGCCTCCAGCGCGATAGCCGTGGCAGTACCCCCCGCCGGCGCAGCGCCGGTGGCCCCCTCCCCGACCCTGGCCCAGAACCAGGGCGCGGAGGGCCAGGAGGCCCCCGCGGCACCGCTCGCCCCGCAGGAGCGCCGGCGCCAGGCCCTGCGCACCGAGGCCCTCGCCGGCGTCAACCAGGGCACCGTCGCCAAGAGCGCCGAGGGCACCACGCCGAAGAAGGTGAAGATCGGCAACGACTACGTCCAGCTCGCGCAGCAGCGCACGGACAAGGTCTTCGTGATCCTCGCCCAGTTCGGCGACCAGGTCGACAACTCGACCCTCTACAACGGCCAGCCCCGCTACGCGGGCACCCCTGGCCCGAAGCACAACCAGATCGCCAAGCCGGGCAAGGACGACACGCACACCTACTGGGAGAGCGACTTCAGTCGCGACTACTACCAGCGGATGTTCTTCGACGACACGCCCGGCGCCAACTCGATGCGCAACTACTACCGCACCCAGTCCTCGGGCCGGTACGACATCGAGGGCACCGTCTCCGACTGGGTGACGCTGCCGTGGAACGAGGCCCGCTACGGCTCCAACAAGGGCCCGCAGGGCGGCGGCGCCTGGACCCAGGCGCAGGAGCTCGTCCGGGACGCCACCAAGGCCTGGTACGACGGCGAGATCGCCAAGGGCCGCAGCGCCGCCGACGTCAAGGCCGAGCTGGCGCAGTACGACGTCCAGGACCGGTACGACTTCGACAAGGACGGCAACTTCGACGAGCCGGACGGCTACCTCGACAACGTGATCGTGGTGCACGCCGGCGTCGACGAGACCTGGGGCGGCGGCGCCCAGGGCCAGGACGCCCTCTGGGCGCACCGATCCTGGACCTTCCCCGACCCCACCGGCCAGACCGGACCGGCCGGCAACAGGATCGGCGGCGCCCAGGTCGGCGACAGCGGCCTCTACGTCTACGACTACGTGCAGGCGGGCGAGAACAGCGGCGTCGGCCTCTTCTCGCACGAGTACGGCCACAACCTGGGCCTGCCGGACCTGTACCCGACCTCGGGCGGGGACAACTCGGTCAACTTCTGGTCGCTGATGTCCTCCGCCTCGTACCTGGGCCGGGGCAAGAACACCACCGGTTCGCTCCCCGGCGACCTGGACGCCTGGAGCAAGCTGCAGCTCGGCTGGCTGAACTACGACGAGGCGCAGGCCGCCACCCGCTCCAGCCACACCCTGGGCGTCAGCGGCTACAACACCGACCAGGCGCAGGCGGTGCTGGTGCACCTGCCCCCCGGCCGCACCACCACCACGCTGGCCGAGCCCTACGAGGGCGGCTCGCAGTGGTGGAGCGACACCGGCGACTACATGGACGCCTCGCTGACCCGCACGGTCGACCTGACCGGCGCCACCGCGTCGGCGTCGATCTCGGCGGCCACCTGGTACGACATCGAGCAGGACTACGACTTCCTGACGGTGGAGGCCTCCACCGACGGCGGCAAGTCCTGGACGGCGCTCGGCGGCACGGTGGACGGCGCCCCGATCGGCAACACCACGGCGCTGGTGCCCGGCCTGTCCGGCACCTCCAACGCCTGGCGGCGGCTGAACATCCCGCTCGACGCCTACCTGGGCAAGAGCGTGCAGGTGCGCTTCCACGTCACCTCCGACTCCAACACCCACGGCAAGGGCGTGCTGCTGGACGCGGTCCAGGTGACCGCCGACGGCACCGCCGTGGTCCAGGACGGCGCGGAGGGCGGCGGCAGCGGCTGGGCCCGGGCCGGCGGCTTCTCGGTGATCAAGGGCAAGGACGCGGTCAAGGAGCACCCGCGGGCGTACCTGGTGGAGAACCGCCGGTACGTCGGCTACGGCGCCTACCTGAAGACCGGCCCGTACAACTTCGGGTGGTGGGGCGTCGACGGCAAGTCCAACGTCATCGACAACTACCCCTACCAGCAGGGCGTCCTGGTGTGGCTGTGGGACACCTCCTACGGCGACAACAACACCAAGGACCACCTGGGCGGCGGCCTGATCCTGCCGGTCGACGCGCACCCGCAGGCGACCCGGTTCGCCGACGGGACGGTCACCAACGGGCGGTCGCAGAGCTACGACGCGACCTTCTCGCTGCAGCCGACCACCTCGTTCACCCTGCACAAGGCGGGCGTGGCCACCGTGGTGCCCGCGGAGCCCGCGGTGAAGGCGTTCGACGACCACAGCGGGGTGTACAGCGACCCGGCGATCCCGCAGCTGGGCGTGGCCGTGCCGGACACCAACACGAAGATCGAGGTCGTCCGGGAGACCCAGGGCGGGCGGCTGACCACCATCAAGGTCGGCCCCGCGTCCTGAACCCGCAGGGCAGAGGCGGGTCGCCGCTTGTAAAGACTTCTTTCTAAAGATAGCTTTACATCCATGAGCGACGACCCGCCGACCGAGATCCGGCTCACCGATCCGCGCGCCCTGCGCGCCTACGCCCATCCGACCCGGATGGCCCTGGTGGGCCTGCTCCGCCGCGAGGGTCCGCTGACCGCGACCCGCGCGGCGGAGCTGCTCGGCACCGAATCGGTGGCCAGCTGCTCCTTCCACCTGCGCCAGCTCGCCAAGTACGGGCTGGTCGAGGAGGCCGGCGGCGGCCGCGGCCGGGAGAAGCCCTGGCGCGCCACCGCGACCTTCACCAGCTGGGACGCGGCCCCGGACGACCCGGCCGCCGCCACCGCGGGCGAGGCCCTGCAGCGCGCCGTCCTGGACAGCCACTACGAGCGCGCGGTGAGCTGGCTCGCCGCCTCCGCCGACGAGCCGCGGGAGTGGCGCGAGGCGGCCGGCGCCGGGGACACCGTGGTCCAGGTCACCGCCGCCGAACTCGCCGAGCTCACCGAGCGGTTCGCCGAACTCACCCGGCCCTACCTGGAGCGGGTGCGCCACCCCGAGCAGCAGCCCGAGGGCAGCCGCCCGGTGGTGCTGGTCCAGCTCGCCCTCCCGGCCGGCCCGGAGGTGCGACGATGACCGCCGTCCTCGACTCCCCCGCCGACACCGGCCGGACACCCGCGCTGCTGCGCGACACCGCCTTCCGCCGGTACTGGACCGGCCAGACGATCTCCTCGCTCGGCGACCAGGTCACCATGCTGGTCGTCCCGCTGATCGCCATCTCCGCCCTGCACGCCGACGCCGCGCAGATGGGCTACCTGGCCGCCGCCGGCTGGCTGCCGTACCTGCTGCTCTCGCTGCACGCGGGCAGCTGGGCCGACCGGTACGCCCGGCGCCGCCGGGTGATGATCGCCACCGACCTGGGCCGGGCCGCGCTGCTGCTGACCGTCCCGGCCGCCCACGCCCTCGGGGTGCTGACCCTCCCCCAGCTGTACGCCGTGGTGCTCGGGGTGGGCGCGCTGTCGGTGTTCTTCAACGTCTGCAACCCGCCGCTGTTCGTCTCCCTGGTGCCCGCCGACCGCTACCTGCAGGGCAACTCGCTGCTGATGGGCAGCCGGGCGGTCACCTACGTCGCGGGACCGGGCGCCGGCGGCCTGCTGGTGCAGCTGCTGGCCGTGCCGCTGGCCCTGGTCGCGGACGCCTTCTCCTACCTCGCCTCGGCCTTCTTCCTGGCCCGCATCGACCCGGCCGAGCCGCCCGCCGAACCCGCCGGACGGGGCGCGCTGGGCGCCGGCCTGCGCTGGATCCGGCAGAACCCGGTGATCCGCGCGGCCCTGCTCGGCACCGCCACGGTCAACCTGTTCACCTTCGTCTTCGCCGCGCTGTTCGTCTTCTACGCCACCACCGACCTCGGGCTGGGCGCGGGCCTGCTCGGCGCGGTGCTGGGCGCGGCCGCGGTCGGCACGGTGCTCGGCGCGATGGTCACCGGGCGGCTGGCCCGGCGGATCGGGGTGGGCCCGGCCTTCGTGGTCGGCCTGGTGCTCTTCCCCGCGCCGCTGCTGCTGATACCCGCCGTGCACGGCTCCGGCCCGGGCACCCTGGGGCTGCTGTTCGCCGCCGAGTTCGTCTCCGGCGTCGGGGTGATGATCCTGGACATCACGGCCGGCACCATCTTCGCCGGGGTGATCCCGGACGCCCTGCGCTCCCGGGTCTCCGGTGCGTACCAGGCGGTCAACTACGGCGTGCGGCCGATCGGTTCGCTGCTCGGCGGCGCGCTCGGCGCCACCCTGGGGCTGCGGCCCGCGCTGTGGATCGCCGCGGTGGGCGCGCTGGCCTCGTTCCTGTGGGTGGTCGCCTCGCCGATCCCGCGCATGCGAGACCTCCCTGACGGTTCGTCAGAGGACGGTGCACCCTAGCGCATTCGGGCATATGCCCGACGGATATGCGGGAAAGACTCCCCCCGCGCGAGTGTCCCCGGTAGCGTTGCGTCCTGGTCAGACTACCGCAGGTGACGGCGGTGGCAGGGGCGTGCGCCGTGGCCGCGCGCGGGGAGGGGCAGCAGTCAGTGCCGGGGATCGAGGAGTGCCTTGCGGAAGCCATGGGGATCACCGGCGCCCTGGGAGTGAGCCTGGTCGACTGGACCAGCGGCCTCGCCATAGGCACCGCCGGCGAGGGCCCGGACGGCGACCACGAGGCCGGCGCGGCGGACGCCACGGAGCTGGCCCGCGCCGTCACCCAGACCCCGTCCTTCGCCGACCCGGCGACCGGCGCCGCCCCCGCCGAGGACGTGATCGTCAGCTCGGCCGGCGCGTACCACCTGATCCGCTTCGTCGACACCGTCTTCGACTCCAACGTCTTCTTCTACCTGCGACTCGACCGGGACAAGGCGAACCTGGCGATGGCCAGGATCCGGCTGGCCGCCGTCGCCGACCGATTGGTGCTGGTCTGATGCGCACCGCACCCGCCCCGCTGCCGCGCCGGCACCGCTCGTCCTGCGCGCCCGCCACCACCTTCGAGGCCGCGCTCACCGACCTCGCCGGCGAGCACGCCACCGGCTCGCTCTCCGGCCCGGAGGGCACCGTCCACCTCGCCTACGGCCAGGTGGTGCACGCCGAGGCGCCCGCCGCCGCCGGCGTCGGCGAACTGCTCACCGGCAGCGGCCGGATCGCGGCCCGGGACTGGGAGGACGCCGAACTGCTGGGCGCCGGCCGGCTCGCCGAGTACCTGCTGGCGGCCGGCCAGGTCGGCCGCGGCGAGCTGGAACTCTGCCGGCTCACCGCGCTGTTCGACGCCGCCCACTTCGCACTCGGCCAGCACGGCGGCGAGCTGACCTTCGACGCCCTGGCCCTGCCGCGCTTCCGCCTCACCCGGCCGCTGACCGTGCACCAGCTGCGCGGCGTGGTCGGCCGGCGGCGCGCGCTGCTCGACCGCTGCTGGCCCTCCACCGCGGTGGACGCGGTGCCGCTGCTGCGCCGCGCCGGCGCGCCGGCCCGCCGGCCCGCGGTCCCGGTCCGCCGCCGGGAGGCGCTGCTGGCCGCCTGCGACGGGACGCGCACCGCCCCCGAGATCGCCCGGCTGATCGGGCGCTCCGCCTTCGGCACGCTGCTGGACGTCCGGCAGTTGGCCGCCGCCGGACTGCTGGAGGCCCGTCCGCAGCCGGCCACCCCTCCTCCGCCACCGGTCTCGGTCGGGCAACCGGCCGCCCTGCCCGACGTCTCGCTGCCGCCGGGCCCCCGCACCTACGACCCGGCGGATCCGGAGGTGGGGCTGCTCCTTCGACTACGCGCCGCTCTGGAGGCCCTGTGACCCCGCCGCCCGCCCGCTGTGTCCCGCCGACGAAGTCATGAGGCGGACCTTGCGACAGCTCACCGTCAAGAGGACAACCGTGCTGCCCGAACCCGAGGTCCAGGCCGAACTGCGCGGCCTGCGCGCCAGGATCCCGCACCTGACCGGCGGCCTGGTCGCCACCACCGACGGCCTGGTGGTCGCCCACGACACCAGCGGCCTGGAGGCCGAGTCGGTGGCGGCGCTGACCGCCGCGGCGCTCGGCGTCGGCGCCCGGCTGGCCGAGGCCACCGGCCACGGGTCGTTCCGCGAACTGCTCACCCGCGGCGAGCGCGGCTACACCGCCACCTACGCGGCGGGGGCCTACACCGTGCTCACCCTGATGGCCGGACCGGAGACCAACGTCGGCCGGCTCCACCTGGAGGCCCGCCGGGCCGGCGCGCGGATCGCCGCGCTGGCCGACGCCGAACTCGACCGCGGCTGACCCCAGCCACTCATTCATTCACCGAACATCGACAAACCGACAGGAAGAGAAACACATGGCCACCATCGACACCGCTCTCAAGGAAATCATGTCCTCGATCGAGGGCAGCATCGGCATCGCCGTGGTCGACTACAACAGCGGCATGGCTCTGGGCACCCTCGGCGGCGGCCCCGACCTGGACCTGAATGTGGCGGCGGCCGGCAACACCGACGTGGTGCGGGCGAAGCTCCGCGCGATGGAGCTGCTCAACCTCAACGAGGCGATCGAGGACATCCTGATCACCCTGTCCGGCCAGTACCACCTGATCCGGCCGCTGACCTCGCGCACCGGCAAGGGCCTGTTCCTCTACCTGGCGCTGGACCGGAACCGGGCCAACCTGGCGATGGCCCGGCACCAGCTCAAGAAGATCGAGGCCGACCTGGAGGTCTGACCCTCCGTCTGGCCCTACCGGCGGACCGTCAGCAGGCCGCCGGTGGGCACGTGCAGCGTCAGCTCCGGGCCGTCCACCCGGGTCTCGGCGGTGGCGACCTCGGCCCCCAGGCAGTCCTGCACCAGCAGCGACACCGGCCCGGGCGCCCGGTCGAAGACCAGCCGGACCAGGGTGTCCTGGTCGGCGTTGGCGACCAGCAGCAGCTCCCAGTCGCCCTCGGCGCGCAGCGGCAGCGGGGCGTACCGGCCGAAGGCCAGCGCCCGCTCGCCGCGCGCCTCGATCACCGGGTAGCCCAGGTCCGGGCGGTGCGGGCGCAGCCCGGAGCGCTGCAGCAGGTCGCGGTGCTCGCGCATCACCGACAGCCAGAACCGCAGCGCGGCCAGCTGGCCGGGGCCCTGGGCGGAGAGCTCCACCGAGACCTGGGCGGTGGCGAACAGCACCGACTGGAGGAGCACCGCGATCTGCTCGGGGCTCTCCTCCGGGTGCCAGGTGAGCGGGTCGGCGTGGACCGCCAGCGGGCCGGCGGTGAGCCGCAGGTCGGCGGTCCGGGCCCGGTTCTCGGCGGCGTTGTGCGGGCAGTCGGTGGCGCGGACCATGGTGGCGAACGGCCACAGGCCCGGCCCGACGTAGCCCTGCCGGTGCTCGACCAGCACCTCGGGGCGGGTGGCCCGCAGCCGGGCGTCGAGCTGGGCGAGCAGCTTGTGCACGCCCTCGGCCACGGTCGGGCAGTCGGCCTCCGGGGAGGCGGTCTCGGCGGGGCGGGCGAAGGTGTCGACGAAGTCGACCTTGAGCCCGTCCACGCCGAACTCCTCGACCGCGGCCGCCAGCCGCGCCACCTGGTGGTCGCGGACCGCGGCACTGCGCGGGTCGAGCAGGAAGGTCTCCAGCGTCGGCAGGTGGGCCAGGGTGTGCCCGGCCAGTTCGCGGGCCGCGGCGCTGCGGTCGCCGGCGAACGGGATCGCGTACCACAGGAGGTAGTTGAGGCCGAGCGCCTGGACCCGCTTCACGTGCTCCGGGAAGTCGGGGAAGCCGGCCGGCGCGGGCCGCCAGTCGCCGGTGGTGGCGTACGAGCGGGACCGCTCGTCGGTCTGCCAGCCGTCGTCGACGATCAGCGAGCGGAAGCCGAGCGGCGCGGCGAGTGCGGCGAGCCGCTCCACGTCGGCGGAGGTCATCGCCAGGTGCAGCGCGTACCAGGTGCAGAACACCGGGTCGAAGGCGCTGTCCGGGACGGTCGCCGGGCCCTGCAGGGAGGCCCACCAGCCGGCCGCGGCGCGCACGGTGTCGGCGAAGTGCCGGCCGCTCAGGTCGAGCCGCAGGCTGAGCTCCGGGCCCTCGTGCTCGACCCACCAGCTGAACGCGCCGGTCTCCTCGACCGCGCCCTCGCCGATGCCGACCGGCCGGACCGGCTCGCCCACCGCGTAGGTGCACAGGGCGGCGTCGCCCGGGCCGACCAGGCTGCCGACCGGGGCGCCCTTGGCCACCGACGCCTCCCGGGGCAGCGCCCAGGACGGCGGCAGCCAGCGGGAGTTGGTGGTCGGCGTCCAGTAGCCGGTGGCGCCGGTGCAGGGCAGCTGCCACTCCACCCGCAGCCGGGCGCCGGGCGCCGGGCAGGCCGCGTCCACCAGCAGCACGCCGGGGGTGTCCTGCTCGGTGACGGTCACGGTGGGCGGGAGGTCCGAGCCGATCGCGGTGACGCGCAGCCGCAGCGGGCCGGCGTCGACGGTCAGGGTGGTCTCGGTACGGCCGGAGGGCGGGGCGGAGCCGTCCCAGGACAGCGCGGTCACGCGGTGGTTCCTTTCAGGTGCGGTGGTGCCCGCACGGGCCGGCCGCGGAAGCGGTGAGACGGCCGGCCCGTGCGGGAGTCGGGTGCTGCTACCGGGTCACCGGCGGAGCGGGCCTTCGCAGGTGTAGTCGGCGGTGCCGGCCTGGCCGCTCGGCCAGACGTCGACCTTGCCGAAGTAGCAGTTCATGTCGTTGAGGTTGTTGGCGGCGTTCTTGGTGCGCTCCAGGACGAAGTAGTCCACGGTCGCCGACATGTCCTTGAACACCTGGTCGGGGTTGCCGGAGTTCGACAGGTTGGCGGTGATCCGGCCGGTGCAGACGAACCGCATCGGCTTGTTGTCCCAGTCGCCGTTGTCCTTGCAGTCCGGGGTCATGTACGCGGTCCTGGTGAACGCGGCCTGCACCTCGGACGGGTAGGCGTAGTCCAGGTAGCCGTTGGCGGTGAACGAGGTGTTCGGCACGTACAGCGAGCCCACCTTGGCGATCTGGGCGTCCAGGAACGCCCAGTACTCGGCGTTCAGCGCGGCGTCGGCGCCCAGGCGGGTGCGCCAGGCGTCGAAGCCGGCCGGGTCGTCGGCCCGCTGGTAGCCGTACATCTCGCGCAGCAGCGAGGGGTGGCTGGTCCAGAGGAACTCGAAGAAGGTGCCGGCGTAGTTGTAGAAGTGGAACGCCGGGGTGTCGTCGTAGCTCGCGTGCAGCACCTGGTCGACGGTCAGCCGCGGGATGCCGGCCGCCTCGTCCTGGGCCAGCTTGTTGACCAGCGACTTGCGCACCAGGATGCCCTGGTCGCGGGTCGAGCCGTCGAAGAACTCGGCGGTGCCCTCGTCCATCGCGGTCGTCTTGTCGTTCGCGTACCAGCGGCTGTCGCCGAAGTAACCCGGCACCGCCCAGCGGCCGTTGAGGTAGTGCACGTACTCGTGCCGGAACAGCTCCTCCAGCGTCAGGTACGACTCGGCGGTGGTGCGCTGGTAGGTGTAGAACGTCGCGCCGCGCTCGATGTAGATGCCGCCGTTGCTGGTGCCCATGCCGGTCAGCAGCGGGTGGTAGACCTCGTAGTCGGAGCGGGTCGCGTAGAGGTGGATGTTCAGCGTGGAGTTGACGTCACCGGTGAGCGGGACGTCGGTGCCCAGCACCCGGAAGTACTGGGTCTTCACCTGCTTCGACGCGTAGTACATCTGGTCGACGGTGGCCTTGTCGAGGCCGGTGCGGACCGCGACGGCACCGTTGTCGTACTTGTAGGTGTACGGGAAGAGCCTGGCCTCGATGGTGTCGGTGCAGACGTTGTACTGGGCGCACACCCCGTAGGTGTTGGCCCAGCCGACCACCTTGATCCACGGCGCCGAGTACTCGCCGAAGGTCGCCTTGGTGTCGGCCAGCAGGGTGCCGATCTCGGCGGTGATCGACGCCTTCAGTGCGTCGATCTGGCCGAGACGGCCGTACTCGGCCATCCCGTCGCGGGCCAGCCACTCGTTCTGGGTGCCCTTGAGGTGCCCGGCGGTGGCGAAGCCGCGCAGCACCGAGCGGTACGCCGGGTCGGCGGCGACGGCGGACCGGAACGCCGTGTCGCCGTTGTAGATGCCGAGGTAGTTGATGTTCAGCGCGGACAGCGCGGCGCCGCCCCACGCCCAGCTGTTGGCCAGCGCCGTGCCCGGGCCGAAGCGGGACAGCACCTGCTTGACCAGGCCCAGGTTGTTCTGCCGCAGGCCCGGCGCGGTGGCCGTGGTGCCCAGCTCGCGCAGCACCAGGCCGGCCGCCTCGGTGGTGTCGTACGCGTGGCCGCCGGCCAGGTGGGCGTCGATCGCGTGCTGGATCGCAGCGACGGTCGGGGCGTCCGTGACGTCGATCTCGGCGTGCGAGAAGTCGTGGTAGACGGTGGCGTGCAGGAAGGTCCAGATCTGGAACAGGTTCGGGTGGTTGGTCGCGGCCAGCTGCTGGGCCTTGGCGGCCACCGCCTGCACGTGCGCGTCGTCCATGGTGGTGGCGAAGCGGGCGTCCCAGGTCCAGATGATGCCGTTCAGGCAGTCGATGGTGAGCGCCGGGTCGGCCAGGAAGTCGGCGAGCTGCGTGGGGCCGAGGCCGGTCATCCCGTCGACGGTGCACGGCACGCCGGCGGCGGTGGTGACGGCCGCGGTGCCGGTGGCGGCCTGGGCGCCGGCCGTCGGGGCCGGGCTGCCGACACGGGCGGGCAGCGGGCCGGGGATCAGCGAGTCGCCGAGCGAACCGCCACCCGGCGCCGGCGCGGGACCGCCGGGCTTCGCGGTTGCGGTGCCGAGCCGGTCGACCTCGTCGTACGCGGTGGGGTCGCCGGAGGCGGGGACAGGCTGGGACTGGGGGGATGTGACCGGGGTCGGCGTAGCGAGCGCCTGCGCCGCGGGCAGCGTGAACGACGCGGCCAGCGTGGCCGCGAGCAGGATGTTGCGGGTTCTGCGGTGGGACATGGGGGTCCTCCGAGTGGGGGGAGAGGATCAGCGCCCCGTCAGGGGCGCGGGGAACTGCGCGGCCGGCCCGGCACTCAGGTGGGGGTGGCCGGGCGCGCAGTTCCTCGCGCCCCTGTTGGTGGTTGCGCTAGTCGGGGAAGTGGCAGGCGGCCTGCCGGGTACCGGTCGGCGCGGTGAGCTGGAGCAGGGGTCGCTCCGTGCTGCACACCGGTTGCGCCTTGGGGCAGCGCGGGTGGAAGGTGCAGCCGCTGGGCGGGTTCGCTGGACTGGGCGGGTCGCCGAGCAGGACGATCCGTTCCCGGGCCCGTTCGGCCGCCGGGTCGGGCAGCGGCACGGCGGAGAGCAGCGCCTTGGTGTACGGGTGCGCCGGGTTGGCGTACACCTCGTCCTTCTCGCCGATCTCGACGATCCGTCCGAGGTACATCACGGCGACCCGGTGGCTGATGTGCTTGACCACGGCGAGGTCGTGCGCGATGAACACGTACGCGACGCCGAGTTCGCGCTGCAGCCGCTCCATCAGGCCGACGATCTGGGCCTGGATGGAGACATCGAGGGCGGAGACGGGTTCGTCGGCGACGACCAGCTCCGGCCGGGTGGCGAGCGCCCGGGCGATGCCGATGCGCTGGGCCTGGCCGCCGGAGAACTGGTGCGGGTAGCGCTCCAGGTGCTCGGGGGCGAGGCCGACGAGGCCGATCAGGTCGCGCACCTCGCGCCGGATCGCGTCGGGTGCGACGTCCTGGGCGCGCAGTGGCGCGGCGATGATCTGCTGGACGGTCTGCCGCGGGTTCAGCGAGGCGAACGGGTCCTGGAAGATCATCTGGAACTTGCTGCGCAGCGGCCGCAGTTCGCGCTGTCCGGTGCGGGTGATGTCGGCGCCGCGGAAGCTGACCCGGCCCGCGGTGGGGTCGAGCAGGCGGACCAGCATCCGTCCGGTGGTGGACTTGCCGCAGCCGGACTCGCCGACCAGGCCGAGCGTCTCGCCGGGCCGCACGTCGAAGGTGACGCCGTCCACGGCCTTGATGCCGGCCTTGCGGCGCAGGACGCCGCGCGGTCCGGGGAAGGTCATCCCGAGGTCCTGGACGCTGAGCAGCGGTGCCTCGCCGACCGTGCGGGTCTCGGGGACCGTGGTGGTCGTCTCGGTGGTCATCGGGTCACCTCATCGAGGACGCAGGCGTTGCGGTGGGCGTCGGCGACCTGGCGCAGCCGGGGGCGTTCGCCGGTGCAGAGCGGGTTGCGCTCGGCGGCGTAGACCGGGCAGCGCGGATGGAAGGCGCAGCCGTCGGGCGGGGAGAGCAGCGAGGGCGGGCTGCCGGGGATGGACCGCAGGGCGTTTCCGTCCTCGGCGTCCAGGCGCGGCAGCGAGTCCAGCAGGCCGCGGGTGTACGGGTGCCGGGGGGTGGCGAACAGCGAGTCGGCGGGCGCCTGTTCGGCGGCGGAGCCGCCGTACATCACCAGGACCTCGTCGGCGACCCGGGCGATCACCCCGAGGTCGTGGGTGATCATCACGATGCCCAGGCCGCGCTCCTGCTGGAGCTTCATCAGCAGTTCCAGCACCTGGGCCTGCACGGTGACGTCGAGCGCGGTGGTCGGCTCGTCGGCGATGATCAGGTCGGGTTCGCAGGACAGCGCCAGGGCGATCATCGCGCGCTGCCGCATGCCGCCGGAGAACTGGTGCGGGTACTCCCCCGCCCGCCGGGCGGGTTCGGGGATGCCGACGTCGCCGAGCACCTCGGCGGCGCGCGCCCAGGCGGCCTTGCGGCTGCCGCCGTGGTGCTCCCGGTACGCCTCGGCGATCTGGTCGCCGACGGTGAAGTACGGGTGCAGCGAGGTGAGCGCGTCCTGGAAGACCATGGCCATCCGGCGGCCGCGCAGCCGGCGCAGCGACTCCTCGTCGGCGCCGATCAGTTCGGTGCCGTCGAGCTTGGCGGAACCGGTGACCGTGGCACCGCGGTGCAGGCCCATGACGGCCAGCGAGGTGACGGACTTGCCGGATCCGGACTCGCCGACGATGCCGAGGGTGCGGCCGCGCTCGACGCTGAAGTCGACCCCCTTGACGGCCCGCACGACGCCTTCGGCGGTGTTGAACTCCACCGAGAGGTCCGAGACTTGGAGAAGGGTCATGCGAGCCTCGCCCTCGGGTCGATCCAGGCGTAGAGCAGGTCCACGACCAGGTTGGAGGTGACGATGAAGAAGGAGGCGAGCAGCGTGATGCCCATGATCACGGGCTGGTCGGCCTTGTTGAGCGAGTCGGCGAAGAGCTTGCCGACGCCGGGCAGGCTGAACAGCGACTCGGTGATCAGGGCGCCGGCGAGCAGGCCGCCGAGGTCCATGCCGAGCATGGTGGCGACCGGGGTGAGGGCGGGCCGCAGGCCGTGCCGGCCGACCACCCGGCGCTCGCGCAGGCCCTTGGCGCGGGCGGTGCGCACGTACGGCTCGGCCATCGTCTCGATGACCGAACTGCGGGTCATCCGGGCGTAGATGGCGGCGTTGATCAGCGCGAGGGTGATCCACGGCAGGATCAGGTTGGCGATCCAGCCGCCGGGGTTCTCGGTGAAGGCGATGTAGCGCGGGTACGGCAGGATGCCGAGCAGGGTGACGACCACGTAGAGCAGGATCATCGCGGTGAAGTAGACCGGCAGGGCGGCGATGCCGATGGTGCCGACCATCACGGTGCGGTCGATCCAGCTGTTCCGGCGCAGCGCGGAGAGCACGCCGGCCGAGACGCCGAGGCCGAGCCAGAGGACGGCCGCGCCGACGGCCAGCGAGGCGCTGGTCGGCAGGCGGTCCATCATCAGGTCCCAGACCGGCTGGGCGCTCTGGAAGGAGTACCCGAAGCACGGGAAGTCGCAGCTGACCGCGTACTGGCCGGTGCCGAAGGTCTGGCCGGCGAAGATGCCGACCACGTAGCGGCCGAACTGGACGATCAGGGGGTCGTCCAGGCCGAGTTGCTGGCGGACCAGGACGATCCGCTCCACCGAGCAGTCCTTGCCGCAGAACTGGGCGGCCGGGTCGTTGGGCAGCAGGTAGAAGACGGCGAAGGTCAGCGCGCAGATCACCAGCAGGGTGACCAGCATGGCGGCGGTCCGCCGGAGCAGGAATCCGATCACGTCCGGCTGCCCTTCGGGTCGAGGGCGTCCCGCAGGGCGTCGCCGAGCAGGGTGAAGGCGAGCACCACCAGGAACAGGCAGGCGCTGGGCAGGACGAAGAACATCGGGTCGACCTTGTAGTAGAGCACCGAGTCGGCGATCATCTGCCCCCACGAGGGCGTGGGCGGGCGGATGCCGACCCCGAGGTAGGTGAGCGCCGCCTCGGCCCCGATCAGGCCGGGGATGGCGAGGGTGACGTACACGATGACGGTGCCGGTGAGGTTGGGCAGGATCTCGGTGAGCAGGATCCGGCTGCTGCGGGTGCCGCAGGCGCGGGCGGCCTCGACGTACTCGCGGTGCTTGAGCGAGAGCGTCTGACCCCGGATCACCCGGGCGATGTAGGGCCAGCCGAAGAAGCTCATCACGCCGATCAGCAGCAGGACGCGGTTGACGTCTCGGGCCACCGAGAGCAGCGCGATCATGAAGATCAGGCTGGGGAAGGACATCATGACGTCCATCAGCCGGCTGATCACGGCGTCGACGCGGCCGCCGAAGTAGCCGGCGGCGATGCCGAGCGAGACGCCGATCAGGGTGATCAGCAGGGCGGCGCTGAAGGCGACCAGCAGGCTGATCTGGGCGCCGTAGACCAGCCGGGCGAAGATGTCGCGGCCGAGCAGCGGTTCGACGCCGAGCCAGTGCTGGGGGCTCATGCCGCCGAAGCTGCCGCGGGGCAGTCCGCCGAGGTAGGGGTTGACGGCCTTCTTGTCGATGTCGGCCGGTCCGGTGCCGCTGATCGCGGTGAGGACCGGTGCCAGGACGGCGACCAGGACGAAGAAGACGATGATGGCCAGGCCGGTCACGGCGGCCTTCTGGCGGCGCAGTCGGTGGAAGGCGAGGGCCCAGGGGGAGGCGGGGGCGGCGGTCTGCTCCGCCGCCCCCTCACCCTCGGCCGCTTCCGTCAGGATCGGGGCGGTCATGGGAGGGTGCTCCGCTTCAGCTCGCGGACTTCAGGCCGATGACGGCGTAGTCGATCTGGCCGGCCCACACGGGGTGTGCGTAGGCGCCGGCGATGTTGGAGCCGACCAGCAGCGGCTTCTTCTGCCAGACCAGCGGGACGGCGGGCGACTTGTCCATGATCTTGGCGTCCAGCGCCAGCCAGGCGGTGTTGGCCTTCTGCAGGTCGGCCATGTCGGCGATGCGGTCCAGCTCGGCGATGGTCTCCGGGTCGTTGAACCGGGTGACGTCGCCCTGGTTGCCCTTGTCCTTGATCTGCCGGCCGTCGAAGATCATCGGCAGGAAGGTCGCGGCGGACGGGTAGTCCGGGCACCAGCCGAGGTTGGCCAGGCCGGGCTGCTTGTCCTTGTCACCGATGATCGAGTTGACCGCGGTCGGGTCGACGGTGGTGATGGTGACGTTGACGTTGACCCGCTTCAGCGCCGCCTGGATCGCCTCGGCCTGCGGCTTGCCGCCGGTGGAGGTGACCAGCTCGGTCTCGAAGCCGTTGGGGAAGCCCGCCTCGGTCAGCAGCGCCTTGGCCTTCTCGGGGTCGCCGGCCGGCTTGATCTGGAAGTGGTCGATCGGGTTGCCCGCGGTGAGCACCGGCGGCAGGTAGGTGGTGGCGATGTCGTTGAACGCCGGGCCGCCGGTGGTGGCGGCGAAGGCCTCCTTGTCCACCGCGTACTGCATGGCCAGGCGGACCTTGGCGTTGTTGAACGGCGCCTTGGTGGTGTTCATGTCCAGCTTGGTGGTGCAGCCCGCGTTCTCGCTGATCAGGCGCTTCTTGACGTCGGGGTTGGTCAGCACCTCGCTGATCTTCGACGGCGTCAGGTCGACATAGGAGATCGCGTTCTTGTCCTCGCCCTGGTCGGCGATCAGCCGGTCGGCGATGCCGGTGCCCTTGAGGGTCTGGTCCACCACGATCTTGTCCGGGTAGGCCTTGCGGACGGTGTCCGACTTCGGGTCCCAGTTGGTGTTGCGGACCAGCACCATGCGCTTGCCGCGGTCGTAGGTCTCGATCTTGTACGGGCCGGAGGAGACCGGGTGGTTGCTGTAGTTGGCGCCGGTCTCCTTGGCCTTCGGCACCGGGGCGAAGGTCGGCAGGGTGACGGTGTAGCCGAACTCGGCGACCGGGCGCTTGAGGTGGAAGACGATGGTCTTCGCGTCCGGGACCTCGATGGCCTCCTTGCCGAGGCGCTCGCCCTTGAGCGGGCCCTGGTAGCCGGCCGGGGCGTTGAGGTAGCGCACCGCGTAGTCCGGGCCGCCGGGCAGCTCGGGCGAGAAGGACCGCTCGACGTTGTACTTGATGTCGTCCGCGGTGATCGCGGTGCCGTCCTCGTACTTGAGGCCGTCCTTCAGGTGGAAGGTCCAGGTCTTGGCGCCGTCGCTCGGGGTGCCGAGGTCGGTGGCCAGGTCCGGCTCGATCTTCAGGCCCTCGGAACCCGGGGCGGCCTTGAAGGTGGTGAGCGTGCGGTAGAGCATCCGGACGCCGACGTCCATGACCGGCATGGTCCAGTTGCGGGCCGGGTCGAGCTGGTCGAAGTCCTGGTTGGACAGGATGGTGAGGGTGCCGCCCTTGACCGGCGTACCTCCGATGATGCCGTTGCCCTCGGTGGTCACGCCCTGCTGGCCGCCGTCGCCCGCGTCGCCGCCGGTGCTGCTGCACGCGCCGAGTCCGAGGGTCAGTGTCGCCGCGATGGCCGCCGCAATGGCGGTGTGGGTACGCCTGTTCATGTGTGCAACTCCACGATGGGGGGCCGCTCTTCGGGATCTACCCGGCCGCATCTGGCCCGCTCTGAGGTGTGACCCGTAACATAGTAATGTGAAATTGCACAGCGCAAGAGGTGTGCGGGCCGTTATCGAGACGTGTCCTGACCTTCCGCAACTCGTGTCCCGATTCTCATAGTTCGCAGGTTCCGCGCCGCACCCAGGAGCAGCCATGACCGCCGACCCCCTCGCCGCCCTCGCCACCGGCAGCCACGACCTCCCGGTCTCCGGGGCCCTGGCCGCCTTCCTCACCCAGGGCTGGGCCCCCACCCCGCTGCCCGCCGACGCCCGCACCCCCGGCCACCACGTCACCCCGGCCCGGCGCGCCCGGCTGGCCGCCGCCTTCCCCGGCGAGCGGCTGGTCGTCCCCGCCGGGCAGTTGCACGTGCGGTCCAACTCCTGCGACTACCGCTTCCGCCCGCACAGCGCGTACGCCCACCTCACCGGCCTCACCGGCGAGGACCAGGTCGGCCACGTCCTGGTCGTCGAACCCACCGGCGAGGCCGTGCTGTACGCCCGGCCGCGCTCGCCGCGCACCCCCGGCAGCCGGGAGTTCTACGGCGACCGTCGGCACGGCGAGTTCTGGGTCGGCCGCCGCCCCGAGCTGGCCGAGGCCGAGCAGCTGACCGGCATCCGCACCGTCCACCTGGACCGGCTCGCCGCCCTGCTGGACGGCCCGCAGCCCGCCACCCGGGTGCTCACCGGCGCCGACCCCGCGGTGGACGCCGCCACCGGACGCCCGTCTGCCGCCACCGCCCTCGCCGACGGCGAGCTCGCCGCCGTCCTCGCCGAGCTGCGCCTGGTCAAGGACGCCTGGGAGGTCGAGCAGCTGCAGCTGTCCGTCGACCACACCGTCACCGGCTTCGCCGACGTGGTCCGCGCCCTGCCCGCCGCGCTGCGCCACCCGCGCGGCGAACGCTGGCTGGAGGGCGCCTTCAACCAGCGCGCCCGCGCCGAGGGCAACGGCGTCGGCTACGACACCATCGTCGCCTCCGGCGCGCACGCCTGCTCCCTGCACTGGATCCGCAACGACGGCCCGCTCGACCCCACCCAGCTGCTGCTGCTCGACGCCGGCGTGGAGACGGACACCCTCTACACCGCCGACATCACCCGCACCCTGCCGATCAGCGGCACCTTCACCCCCGTCCAGCGCGAGGTCTACGACCTGGTGCTGGCCGCCCAGAGCGCCGGCATCGCCACCCTCAAGCCCGGCGCCTCCTTCCGCGACTTCCACCGCGCGGCGATGCGGGTGATCGTCGAGGGCCTGGCCGACTGGGGGGTGCTGCGGGTGACCGCCGAGGAGTCGCTGCGCGACGACATCGGCCTGCACCGCCGCTACACCCTGTGCAGCAGCGGGCACATGCTCGGCCTCGACCTGCACGACTGCGCCCGGGCCCGGGCCGCCACCTACCTGGACGGCGTGCTGGAGGAGGGCATGGTGCTCACCGTCGAACCCGGCCTCTACCTCCAGCCCGACGACGAGACGCTGCCCCTCGAACTGCGCGGCATCGGCGTCCGGATCGAGGACGACCTGGTGATCACCGCGGACGGGGCGCGGCTGATGTCCGCCGACCTGCCGCGCACCGCCGACGACGTCGAGGAGTGGATGGGCACCCTGCTGGGCTGACCGTGCGCGGCCCGCGCCGCTGTCCCGGATAATGCCTGGAGCGCGCTCCAGCCGACCCGGCATGATCTGATGCCATGTCGACGATCAGCTATCTGACCCCCGCCCAGGCCGTCGCCGAGTCGGGCTTCAGCCTGGACACCCTGCGGTACTACGAGAAGATCGGCCTGCTGGACGGGGTGGAGCGCTCCGCCAGCGGGCACCGCCGCTTCACCCCCGCCGACCTGGAATGGCTCGGCGTGCTGCGCTGCCTGCGCGACACCGGCATGCCGATCGCCGACATGCTCCGCTTCGCCGACCTGGTACGCAACGGCGAGCACACCTTCGCCGACCGGCTGGCCGTCCTGCTGGAGCACTCGGTCCAGGTGGACGAGCAGATCGAGCTGCTGCGCCGCCAGCGGGCCTACCTCCAGCACAAGGTCGACTTCTACCGCTCGGCGATCGCCCCGTAGCCACCGGCCGTCCCGCCGGATGCCCGCCGGATGTCCCGCCGGCCGCTACAGCAGCTTGCCCAGGCTGCTCGCGAGCGCCGGCAGCCCGTCCTCCGCCCGGCGGTGGCGGTGCAGCGCCGCCCGGCCCGCCTCGCCGCGCAGCCGGGCGGCGAGCCGGGCCGGCAGCACCACGGTCAGCAGCGAGCCCCGGCCGCCGAACCCCTCCGCCATCCAGGACATCCACGGCACCGGGAAGTTGCCCGCCGGGCTGAAGAAGACCGGCGGCTGCCCCTCGAACACCACCTCGTAGAGCCCGAACCGCGACCAGTTCGACAGGCTGAACCGCCGGTTCGCCGGATCGAAGCCGAGCGGCACGCACTCCCCCGTCCGCTCCGGGCCCAGCGCCCGCAGGAAGTCCAGGTTGGACCGCAGGTTGAGGTGGTCCTCGGAGAAGCGCAGCACCGCGTCGCGCAGGGCCGCCGCCAGCGCCGGCCGGCCCTGTGCCGGTGCCCAGGACAGGTGGATCTCGCTCAGCGGATTGCCGACCAGCGCCGCCGGCAGCCCCAGTGCGCGGCGGACGTTCACCGGCACGGTGACCCACCGGGCCTCGGTGTCGCCGTCCAGCTCCCGCAGGGTGGCCACCACGTGCGCGGTCAGCGCGTCGCTCGCCGACAGCCGGCGCCCCGCCGCGTCGGCCGTCTCCCGGTGCAGCCGGGCGACCTCCTCCTCGGAGAAGAACACCTGCAGGGTCCGGTTGGCCCGCCCCGCCGCCGCGACCTCGGCGGCCAGCGCCGCCGCCTCCGCCGCGTCCGGCACCCGGAAGCCCGGCCGTCCGCAGTCCGTCGCGGGCAGGTGCCGCTCCAGGTAGGCCTCGCGGTCCACCACCTGCACGGCCGGCTCGGCGGCGCCGCCCTCCACCGCCGCCGACCAGGCCCGCATCAGCAGCATGAACGACTGCAGGTCGCCCACCGCGTGGTGCCAGGAGCAGCCGAGCACCGTGCCGCCGGCCGAGGGGCGGGTCACCCGCACGGTGAACAGCGGCAGGCCGCCGCCGCGCGCCTTCGCGGCGTCCACCGGGTCGACCAGGTCGCCGCCGCCGGGCGCGGTCACCCGGCCCATCAGCTCCTCCAGGGTGCCGTCCACCTCGTAGGCCGCCATCGGCACACCGGCGTCGTCGCAGACGATCTCCAGCACCCCGTCGTCGGCGGTGCGCAGCCGGCCGCCGAACTCCGGGACGGCGGCCAGGGCCGCGGCGAGCCCGGCGGCCAGGCGGTCCTCGTCCAGCGCCCGCTCGTAGAAGTGCACCACCGAGACCGAGAGGTCGGCGAGCATGGTGTCGGTGAGCCCGCAGCGTACCACTGTCCCGGTCGCCCCGCCGGCGGTGACGGTCCGGACTCCACGGAACTGCGGCCAGGCGCTCAATGCTGCTCCCACGGGGGCGAAGGTCCGTCCGGACACCAACCGACGTGCGGCGGCGGCGACTTCAGACCCTAGGGCCTGGCCCGGCCAATGGTCCAGTCCAATCGCCGGGCGGCCGGGGAAGCGCTACCGTCCCGCCTCCGCCCAGAGCGCGCGGGTCAGTTCGGCGGCCGGGCCGGTCCGGGCCAGCCGGTGGCCGGTGCCCGCCCACAGGTGCATCGCGTCCAGGTCCTCGCGCCGGGTCGCCGCCGCCCGCAGCGGCTGGGTCAGGTGGTGCACCTCCGGGTAGCCGGTCGGCGCGTACGGCTGGTACCGGTCGATGAACGCGTTGCGCAGCCCCCGCGCGGGCCGCCCGGTGAACGCCCGGGTCACCACCGTCTCCCCCAGCTCCAGCAGCGCCCGCCGGTGCGCCTCCGACGCCCCCGACTCGTCGCTGCGCAGGAACGCCGTGCCCAACTGCACCGCCTCCGCGCCCGCGTCCAGCGCCGCCGCGATGCCCGGGCCGTCCGCCAGGCCGCCCGCCGCGATCAGCGGCAGGTCCGTCACCTGCCGTACCGCCGCCAGCAGTTCGAGCAGCGGTACGCTGCCGGGCTCGTCCTCGGCCCGGTGCGTCCCCCGGTGCCCGCCCGCCTCCGGGCCCTGCACGGTCAGCGCGTCCATGCCCCGCCCGGCCGCCGCCACCGCCTCCGCGACGCTCGTCACCGTCCCCACCTGCACGCTGCCCGCCGCCCGCACCGCCGCCGCCTCCTCGGCGCTCGGCAGCCCGAAGGTGTACGACACGTACGCCACCGGGTCGGCGAGCAGCGCCGCCAGCTTCGCCTCCCAGCCGTCCCGGTCCTCCGCCACCCGCTCCGGCAGCTCCACCCCCCACCGCCGCGCCTCCGGCAGCAGCCGCTCCCGGTACGCCGCGACCACCGCCGGGTCGGCCGGCGGGCCCGGCACGAACAGGTTCATCCCGAACGGACGGTCCGTCAGCGCCCGGGTGGCACGGACCTGCTCGGCCATCGCCGCCGCCGTCCGGTACCCGGCCGCCAGGAAGCCCAGCCCGCCGGCCCCGCCGACCGCCGCCACCAGCTCGGGCGTCGACCCGCCGCCGGCCATCGGCGCCGCCACCACCCCGACCGCGAGCCCGAGCCCCATCCCGACCACCTTCCGCAGCTGTCCCGTCCCGGCCACCCTACGCACGGCCCGCCCCACCCCCGGCACCCCGACACGACACCCCGTCAGCTCCCCGGGCCGCGGACCGCCGCGACCTCGCCGCCGGGCCCGGACGGGTCAGGAGGCGGCCGGACGGATCAGCCCGGTGCTGAGGCCGGCGGCGATGGCGGAGGTGCGCGAGTCGACGCCGAGCTTGTCGTAGATGTGCACGAGGTGCGTCTTCACGGTGGCCTCGCTGATGAACAGGCGCTTGGAGATCTGCCGGTTGGCGAGGCCCTCGGCGAGGAGCTGGAGGATCTCCGCCTCGCGCGGGCTGAGGGTCGGGCGCCCGGCCCGGACCCGGCCGAGCAGGCGGGCGGCGACCGGCGGGGCGAGCACGGTCTCGCCGCGGGCGGCGGCGTGGACGGCGGCGGCGACCTCCTCGGGCGGGGCGTCCTTGAGCAGGTAGCCGGTGGCCCCGGCCTCGACGGCGGCGAGGATGTCGGCGTCGGTGGAGTAGGTGGTGAGGATCAGCACGGCGGGCGGCGAGGGCAGCGCGGTGATCCGCCGGGTGGCCTCGACGCCGTGCATGCCGCTGCCCATCTGGAGGTCCATCAGGACCACGTCGGGCCGGGTGTCGAGCTCGTCGAGCAGGGCGAGCGCGGCCGCCCCGTCCGCGGCCTCGCCGACCGCCTCGACGTCGGGCAGGTCGTCGACCATGGCGCGCAGGCCGCGCCGGACCACGGGGTGGTCGTCCACCAGCAGCACGCGGATCACCGGACCACCGCCACCGGGGCCTCGGTGGGCGCGCTCTCCGCCGTCCCGATCGCGCGCAGCGGCAGGGAGACGGCGACGGCGGTGCCCTCGCCGGGGGCGGACTCCACGGTGAGGGTGCCGCCGAGGGCGGTGATCCGCTCGTGCATGCCGTGCAGGCCGAAGGAGTCGGGGCCGGGGGCGGTGACCGCGTCGAAGCCGATGCCGTCGTCGAAGACGTCCAGGGTGACCTCGTCGTCGAGGTAGCTGAGGGTGACCGCGATCCGGGAGGCGCGGGCGTGCCGGACGGCGTTGGCGAGCGCCTCCTGGGTGAGGCGCAGCAGCGCGACCTCGGCCTCGACCGGCAGCGGGTAGGGCTCGCCGTCGAGGTGGAAGTCGGCGTCGGCGCCGGCGGCGAGGCGGCGCAGCGCCTCGGTCAGGGTGGCGTCGTCGAGCGCGGGCGGGGCGAGCGCGTGGACGAACCGGCGGGCCTCGGCGAGGTTGGCGGAGGCGGTGTCCTGGACCTCGCGGATCCGCTCGGCGGCGGCCCCCGGGTGGGTGGTCAGGGTGGCCTCGGCGGAACGGGCGAGCAGCACGATGCTGGACAGGCCCTGGGCGAGGGTGTCGTGGATCTCGCGGGCGAGGCGCTGCCGCTCGGCGAGCATGCCCGCCTCGCGCTGGCTGGCGGCGAGCTCGTCGCGGGTGCGGACCAGGTCGTCGATGAGCTGCTGCCGGGCCCGGCTCTCCCGGTAGAGGGCGGCGTAGCCGTACGCGGTGAGCAGGGCGACGGCGGCGCCGGCGACCGGGCCGAGGACCTTGGGGACGGTGAGCCCGCCGGGGGTGGAGGCCTGGGCGGCGACCACCACGCCGGTGAGCGCGAACACGGCGGTCAGCGACCAGCGCAGCGGCAGCACGTGCAGGCAGACGAAGTACAGCGGGAAGGCGAGGTAGCAGAACTCGGGGTGCTGCAGGGTGAGCGCGATCCACAGCGCGACGACCGCGCCGAGCCAGACGCCGGCCCACAGCCGGGTGTCGCGGACCCGCTCTGCCACGCCCCCCGACGCGTAGACGGCCGCGAGCACCCCGGCGGTGGCGAGGCCGCCCGCGCCGAGACCGCCGCCGACCACGCCCCGGACCAGCAGCACGCCCAGCAGGGTGAAGAACAGCCCGTGCAGGGCGAGGTTCATCAGCCGCAGGGCGGGGGTGTGGGCAGAGTGGACGGGACCCTCGGGTGCGGGCGGTTCGGTACGGGACACGCCTTCCGAGGGTACGGGGTGCGGCGCCCTCACAGGAGCGGCCCGGCATCAACCGTTCGATGTATTTGCAGGTCCACCGCCTGTGCGGCGGCGGACCCGTACGTCTCCCCGATGGCAGGGGCGCCCCGGTTCGCCAGGGTGGAGGGGTACTCAGCACCAGGTATCCACCCTCGTCCCGGAAGGTCCCCGTGTTCGTCGCACTGCGTGACATCCGCTTCGCCAAGGGGCGCTTCGCCCTGATGGGCGCGGTCGTCACCCTGATAACGACCCTGGTCGTGTTCCTGTACGGGCTGACCGGCGGGCTGGCCTCGGCCGCCTCGTCGACCGTCGCCGAGCTGCCCGCCGACCGGATCGTCTTCGGCGCGCCCGCGGGCGCGGCACCGGAGGTGTCGTTCAGCAACAGCACGGTCTCCGCGCAGCAGCAGGCCGCGTTCACCGCCGCGCCGGGCGTGCGCTCGGTGGCGCCACTGGGCATCTCGCTGACCCGGCTGACCGCCTCCGACGCGGCCGCCTCGGTCTCCGTGGTCGGCACCACCGCCGCGATGCTGCCGCCGATCTCCGCCGGCGCCGCCCCGCAGGACGGGCAGCTCGTGGTCGGCGCCGACACCGCGAAGACGTACCGCCTGGCGGTCGGCGACCAGGTCGCGGTCGGCCCGAAGCGGCTGACCGTCTCCGGTCTCGCCGCCGAGCGCTCCTTCTCCCACGCGCCGACGGTGTGGACCACCGTGGCCACCTGGGAGCAGGTCTCCGGCCAGTCCCAGCCGACCGCGCTCGCCCTGACCGGCTCGCCCGGCGGCCTCGCCGCACTCGACGCGCAGCAGTCCACCGACACCGTGCCGCTGTCGGACGCGCTGTCCGGCATCAACGGGTACGCGGCCGAGCAGGGCAGCCTGCAGATGATCCAGGGCTTCCTGTTCGCGGTGAGCGCCCTGGTGGTCGGCGCCTTCTTCACGGTGTGGACGGTGCAGCGCAAGCCCGACATCGCGGTGCTCAAGGCGGTCGGCGCGTCCAGCGGCTACCTGGTGCGCGACGCGCTGGCGCAGGCCGCGGCCGTCCTGCTCGGCGGGGCGCTGCTCGGCGGGGCGGTCGGCGGCCTCGGCGGGCTGTTCGCGGCCGCCGCCGTGCCGTTCGCGGTCAGCGTCTCCAGCGTGGCCGTGCCGGTCGCCGTGATGGTCCTGCTCGGCCTCGCCGGGGCCGCGCTCGCCGTCCGCCGCATCACCGCCGTCGACCCGCTGGCTGCCCTGGGGGCCAACCGATGACCACCGCACTCGACACCCTGACCACCCGCACCGGCCTCGCCCTGCGCGACGTCACCCTGACCTATCCCGACGGCGAGGCCCGGCTCACCGCACTGGACGCGGTCTCGCTGGACGTCGCGCCCGGCGAGTTCACCGCCGTCGCCGGGCCGTCCGGCTCCGGCAAATCCAGCCTGCTGGCGGTCGCCGCGACCCTGCTGCGCCCCGACCGCGGCGAGGTGCTGATCGACGGCGTCGACGCGGGCGCGCTCGGCGACCGGGAGCGCACCGCGCTGCGCCGCGACCGGCTCGGCATCGTCTTCCAGCAGTCCAACCTGCTCGCCTCGCTCACCGCCGTCGAGCAGCTGCTGGTGCTGGAGTCGGTCCGCGGCCGCCGCCCCCGGGAGGCCCGGCGCCGCGCCGAGGAGCTGCTGGCCTCGGTCGGCCTGGAGGGCGCCAAGCAGCGACGCCGCCCGCACCAGCTCTCCGGCGGCGAGCGCCAGCGGGTCAACATCGCCCGCGCCCTGTTCGGCGAGCCCTCCGTCCTGCTGGTCGACGAGCCCACCTCCGCCCTCGACCACGAGCGCGGCGCCCAGATCGTCACCCTGCTCGCCGAGATCACCCGCGCCCACTCCACCGCCACCGTCATGGTCACCCACGACCGCGACCTCCTCGGCCGCGTCGACCGCGTCCTGGAGATGCACGACGGCCGCCTGTCCTGAGACGCCCGAAGGCCCCCCGCGATCCTCGCGGGGGGCCTTCGCCGTTCACTTCTCCGGGCCGAGCACGCTGTCCACCGACAGCACCACCCTCGCCCCGACCGACTCCGGCAGCTCGAACGACTGCCCCGGCCGGTACGGCGCCTGCACCCGGTACTCCCCGTCCCGCGGCTCCGTCAGCACCAGCACCCGCCGGTTCTTCCGGTCCACGATCACGTACACCGGCACCCCGGCGGAGGCGTACGCCGCGGGCTTCTTCTTCAGGTCGTCCCCGAGATTGGACGAGGTGACCTCCAGGACCATCCGGAAGACAGCCGGGTCAAGGCAGTTGTACTCGACAAGATGATCCCTGAAATCGGCGTCGACCACCGCGAGGTCAGGGATCGCATAGTCGAACGGCCCCTCGGGGAACCAGAGCCCGACGGCCTGGAGAACCCTGCTGTGCTCTCCGTGCAGGCCCGCCGCCGCCAACGAAAGCATGATCTCCGTCAGTACATCTGCATGCGAACCGCTCGCGGGTGGCGTCACAGTGATCTCGCTCCCGATGATCTCGACTCGATGACCCACCAGCTGGCTGGAGATCATGTCAGCGGCTTCGAGCAGGGTCGGCTGCTCGGCCGGCTGTTCCACTGCTGCGGCGGACATGGATTTCCTCCTGGCTGCCGATGTCGAGAGCATCATCGTAGGCCGCGCAGCGCGAAAGAGTCGGGATCCCCGCGGATCACCCGAAAGGGGTCAGCGGGTGCCGAGGCGCAGCGCCGGGCGTTCCTCGACGGGGGTGTCGGCGCCGGAGGCCCAGAGGGAGCGGATGTGGCCGAGGTGGCGGGACATGCAGTCCTCGGCGGCGGTGGCGTCGCCGGAGATCATCAGGTCGAGGAGTTCGAGGTGCTCCTCGGCGGAGGAGACGAGTTCGCCGCGCTGGTCGAGGCGGTTGAGGCCGTAGAGCCGGGAGCGCTTGCGCAGGTCGCCGACGGTCTCGACCAGGCGGGAGTTGCCGGCCAGGCCGAGCAGGTCAAGGTGGAACTGGCGGTCGGCCTCGAGGTAGCCGATCAGGTCGTGCTTGCGGGCGGCGGCGACGATCGCCTCGGCCTGCGGCCGCAGCGCCTCCAGCTGTTCGGCGGTGGCGGTGCGGGCGACCCGGCCGACGGTGGGGACCTCGATCAGGGCGCGGATCTCGGTGTACTCGTCGAGGTCGCGCTCGCTGAGCTCGGTGACCCGGAAGCCCTTGTTGCGGACGGCCTCGACCAGGCCCTCGCGGGCCAGGTCGAGCATCGCCTCGCGCACGGGGGTGGCGGAGACCCCGAAGTCCGCGGCGAGCGCGGGCGCCGAGTAGACGACGCCGGGGCGCAGCTCGCCGGAGATCAGCGCCGCGCGCAGGGCGTGGGCGACCTGGTCGCGCAGCCGCTCCTGGACGGAGATGAGGGTGCGGGGCTTGAGGTCCGCCATGGTGTTCCTCCGGAGGTTTGCAGGACCTCATTGTACAATGTCACGTTACGGTGAGTGAATCCGCCCGGCCGCGGCCCAGTTCGTACTGTGCGGCGGCCACCGCGAGGTCCTGCCACGCCATGCCGACGCTCTTGAAGAACCTCGGCCGATTGTGCGGTACAACTGCCTCGCCGGTCACCAGTTCTGACAGATTAGCAAGGCTGTCCGCCGCGGCCCCGGCCTGGATCAGGTCGCCGGCCTCCCGCAGCGCCACCGTCCTGGCCTCGACGTACCGGGCGGCCCGGCCGACCAGGACGGCGTCGACCTCGCGGGCCTCGGGCTCGTGCGAGCCGACGGCCGCGACCACCGCGTGGTCGGGCACCAGGGCGCCGTCGAAGAGCGGGGTGCGGGCGGTGGTGCAGCAGACCACGGCGTCGGCCGCGGCGACGGCCTCCGGCCCGCCGGTGCGGGCCTTCAGTCCGAGCGAGGCGGCGTACTCGACGAGCCGCTCGGCGGGCCCGGCGCTGCGGGCGACCACGGTCAGCTCGGCGAGCGGCAGGACGGCGCGCAGCACGTCGAGGTGCCCGTACGCCTGGGGGCCGGCCCCGAACAGCACCAGGTGCCCGGTGCCGGGTGCGGCGAGCCGGCGCAGGGCGACGGCGGTGACCGCGGGGGTGCGCAGCGCGGTGAGCGCGGCGCCGTCCAGCAGGGCGAGCGGCTGCAGGGTGGGGCCGTCGAGCAGCAGGTAACTGCCGGTGATCCGGGGCAGGCCGCGGGCGGGGTTGGCGGGCGCGACGCCGGCGATCTTGACGCCGGCGTACCGCTCGGTGGCGGCGGGCATCAGCAGCAGCTCGCCGGCGGGCACCGGGACGGTGGAGCGCTGCGGGCAGCGCTCCGGGTCGAGCCCGTCGAGCAGGACGCGTTCCAGCGCGGCGACGGCCGCCTCCGGGGTCAGCGTGAGGTCGAGCGGTGCGGTCACAGCAGGAATCCCGTCCCGAGCGCGTCGTCGGTGTCGAGGACGAAGCGGTGCTCGCCGGTGCGGTACGCGGTGCCGGTGACCTCGGTGACGATGCCGCCGTCCTGTTCGGCGAGGGCGCGGCCGGTGAAGACGGTGCCGATGACCGATTCGTGGCGCAGTTCCTCGCCGGCGCCGAGCCGGCCGTCGACGGCGAGCAGGGCGAGCCGGGCGGAGCTGCCGGAGCCGCACGGGGAGCGGTCGATCTGGCCGTCGGCGAAGACGGTGACGTTGCGCTGGTGCGGGCCGGCCGGGGTGTCGGCGAGCTCGTCGAAGAGGATCACGCCGTAGATGCCGTCGCGGACCGCGGCGACCGCCGGGTGGTCGGCGAGGGCGGCGCGGATCTCCCGCCCGGCCGCGGTCAGTTCGGCGAGCTGCCCGGGGACGACCTGCAGGCCGAGGTCGGCGGCGCGGACCGAGGCGTACAGGGCGCCGGAGTGCGCCAGGTCGACCTCGACGGTGCCGCGGGCGGTGGCCGTCTCGATCTTGCGGGCGACGATCCGGGTGGGGATGTTGCGGAAGGTCACGCCGGTGGTGCGGCCGCCGGCGCGGTGCACGGTGGCGCTGACCCGCCCGGACGGCACGTCGATGCGCACCAGCGCGGTGCCGTCGTCGGGTGCCTGGACGAGTCCGGAGTCGACCGCCCAGGCGCCGAGGGCCATGGTGCCGTGGCCGCACGCGGTCGAGTAGCCGTCCTTGTGCCAGAACAGCACGCCCAGGTGGGCCTCGCTGTCGTCCGGCGGGACCAGGAAGCCGCCGTACATCCCGGCGTGGCCGCGGGGTTCGCGGGTGAGCAGCCGGCGGATGTCGTCCAGGGCGCTGGGCCGCGGCGAGGTCGCGGTGCCGCCGGAGCCGATCGCGATGGCCCGGCGCTCGGCGACGCTGTCGCCGGGGATCGGCGGCAGGCCGGCGGTGACGATCCGGAACGGCTCGCCGGCGGTGTGGTAGTCGGTGGTGGCGATGTTCACCGGGCGCCTCCGGCGGGGAGCAGGGTGACGGTGCGGGAGGCGGTGTAGAAGTCGAGCACGGCCTGGCCCTGCTCGCGCGAGCCGTAGCTCGCGGCCTTCGCCCCGCCGAACGGCAGGTGGAAGTCGACGCCGCTGGACGGCGCGTTGACCCGGACCATGCCCGCGTCGAGGCGGTCGGCGGCGGCCAGCGCCACGTCCAGGTCGCGGCTGTGCACGGAGGTGGAGAGGCTGTGCCGGGTGTCGTTGGCCAGCGCGATCGCCTCGTCCAGGTCGGCGGCGTGCAGCAGGACGGCGACCGGGCCGAAGAACTCCTCGGTGCGCAGCGGGTGATCGGCGGGGACGTTCTCCAGCAGGGCCGGCTCCAGGTACCAGCCGTCCTGCTCGGTGCGGCGGCCGCCGGCCAGCAGGGTCGCCCCGGCGGCGGTCGCGCTGCCGATCGCGGCGGTCAGCCGGTCGAGGGCGGCCTCGTTGATGACCGGGCCGCACGCGGTGGCGGCCAGGGCGGGGTCGGCGGCGGGGGTGGCGGCCAGCGCCTTGGCGAGCGCCTCGGCGAGCGGCTCGTACGCGTCGCCGACCGCGATCACCCGGCTGGTGGCGGTGCACTTCTGGCCCGCGTAGCCGGCGATCGCGGCGGCCAGGTGGGCGGCCGCCTGGGCGATGTCGGCGTCGGGGAGGACGAGCGCGGCGTTCAGGCCGCCCATCTCCGCCTGCACGGGGACGCCGCGCTCGGCGGTCGCCGCGACGACGGCCCGGCCGACGCCGGTGGAGCCGGTGAAGGACACCACGTCGGTGGCCGCCACCAGCGCGGCGCCCTCCTCGGCGCCGCCCGGGACGACGGTCAGCACGCCTTCGGGCAGGCCGGCCAGCTCGGCCAGGCGCAGGGCGCACGCGGTGGCCTCGGGCGCGGGCTTGAGCACCACGGTGTTGCCGACGGCGAGCGCGGGCGCCGCCTTCCAGGTCGGGATGGCCAGCGGGAAGTTCCACGGCGTGATCAGTCCGGCCACGCCGTACGGGCGGCGCCGGGTGAGCAGCAGGCCCTCGCCGGCGGCCGGCTCGTGCACCGCACCGGACGGGGCGAACGCCGCCTGCGCGTAGTAGCGCCAGATCGCGACGGTGCGGGCGAGCTCGCCGCGCGCCTCGACGACCGGCTTGCCGACCTCGCGGACGGTCAGCGCGACCAGCTCCTCGGCGTTCGCCTCCACCGCGTCGGCGGCCCGGCCAAGCGCCGCGGCCCGCGCGGCGGCGCCGATCGCCAGCCAGCCGGGCTGCGCGGCGCGGGCCCGGGCCACCGCCGCCGCCACCCCGGCGGCGCCGGGGGCCTCGACGGCAACCACCAGATCGGCCGGGTCGGCGGGGTTGTACGAGCTGATGGTCATCAGACACTTACCTTTCAGATTCTCCCGGCGCCCCACCAGGGGCGCGTGGGGGTCCCTCCCGGCCGAAGGCTGGGGGAGAACTGCGCGGAGCGGAAGAGCAGGCGGGTCGGGTCGCGGCACGGACGGAACGGGGCACGCGGGAGCGTCAGAGCAGGAACCCCGCCGGGAACGGATCCGTCGGGTCCAGGAAGTACTGGGCCGTGCCGGTCACCCAGGCCCGGCCGGTGACGGTGGGCACGACGGCGGGCAGGCCGGCGACCTCGGTCTCCTCCACCAGGCGGCCGGTGAAGCCGGTGCCGATGAAGGACTCGTTGACGAAGTCGGTGTCCAGCGGGAGTTCGCCGCGCGCGTGCAGCTGGGCCATCCGCGCGGAGGTGCCGGTGCCGCACGGCGAGCGGTCGAACCAGCCGGGGTGGATGGCCATCGCATGCCGGGAATGCCGGGCGTCGGAGCCGGGGGCGAGCAGCTGGACGTGGTGGCAGCTGTGGATGGACGGGTTGTCCGGGTGGACCGGCCGGTCGGCGCTCGCGTTGACGGCGTCCATCATGGCGAGCCCGGCGTCCAGGATCTCCTGCTTGCGCTCCCGCTCGAAGGGCAGCCCGAACTGTTCCAGCGGCAGGATCGCGTAGAAGTTGCCGCCGTACGCCAGGTCGTAGGTGACGGTCCCGAAGCCGGGCACGTCGACCTTGAGGTCCAGGGCGACGGAGTACGAGGCGACGTTGCGGATGGTCACGGCCTTCGCCGCGCCGTTCTCGACGTGGACGTCGGCAACGACCAGCCCGGCGGGCGTGTCGAGGCGCACGGTGGTGACCGGTTCGACGACCGGCACCATGCCGGTCTCGACCAGGACGGTGGCGACCCCGATGGTGCCGTGGCCGCACATCGGCAGCAGCCCGGAGACCTCGATGTAGAGCACGCCGAAGTCGGCGTCCGGCCGGGTGGGCGGCTGCAGGATCGCGCCGCTCATCGCGGCGTGGCCGCGGGGCTCGTACATCAGCAGGGTGCGGAAGTGGTCGAGGTGCTGCTGGAAGTGGACCCGCCGCTCGGCCATGGTGGCGCCGGGCACGGTGCCGAACCCGCCGGTGATCACCCGGGTCGGCATGCCCTCGGTGTGCGAGTCGACGGCGTGGAAGACGTGACGGCTGCGCATCGCGTGTGCTCCTGGAAGGGTGGGCGGGCCGGCTCCCCCCGGTGAGCCGGCCCTGCGGTCTGGCGTGGTGCCGGTCCGGGTTACTTGTGGCCCTCGGCGATGGCCTTCTCGGTGGCGGCCCGCACGGCGGCGTCGATCTCCGGGACGAGCGGCAGGCGCGGGGCGCGGGTCGGGCCGCCGCGGCGGCCGGCGATGTCCTGGGAGAGCTTGATCGCCTGGACGAACTCGGTCTTGGAGTCCCAGCGCAGCAGCGAGTGCAGCGACTTGTACAGCGGGAGGGCGACCGCGAGGTCACCGGCGACGGCCGCGCGGTACAGCGTGGCGGAGGCCTGCGGCAGCGCGTTCGGGTAGCCGGCGATCCAGCCGACGGCACCGGCGAGGGCGAGCTCCAGCAGGACGTCGTCGGCGCCGATCAGCAGGTCCAGCTCGGGGGCGAGCTCGGCGATCTCGTACGCCCGGCGGACGTCGCCGCTGAACTCCTTGACCGCGACGATGGAGCCCTCGGCGTGCAGCTCGGCGAGGAGCGAGGGGACCAGGTCGACCTTGGTGTCGATCGGGTTGTTGTAGGCCACGATCGGCAGCCCGGCCTGCGCGACCTCGGCGTAGTGCGCGCGGACGGCGGCCCGGTCGGCGCGGTAGGCGTTCGGCGGCAGCAGCAGCACGGAGCCGGCGCCGGCCTCGGCGGCCTGCTCGGCCCACCGGCGGGACTCGGCGCTGCCGTACGCGGCGACGCCGGGCATCACGCGGGCGCCGTCGCCGGCCGCCTCGACGGCGACGGTGACGACCTTGGCGCGCTCCTCCGGGGTGAGGGTCTGGTACTCGCCCAGCGAGCCGTTGGGCACCACGCCGTCGCAGCCGTTGTCGATCAGCCAGCGGACGTGCTCGGCGTACGCGTCGTAGTCCACCGTGAGGTCGTCACGGAACGGAAGCGTGGTGGCGACCATGATGCCGCGCCACGGACGAGTGGGGTCGTGCGCTTCGAGGGACACGGGGGGAACTCCCTTGTAGGTGAGGTGTGACATTTTATAGAAGAGAAGCAGAAGACCACAAGGGTCCCCCGCCGAAAAGCCGCGAAAGGCTCAGGCCGGCGGCTCGGCCAGCTGCGCCAGCGGCACCGGGCAGGACAGCGGACGGCTGTCCGCCCGGCCCCCGGCCCCGCCGGACAGGCAGGCCACGGCCGTGCCGCACATCCGGCCCTGGCACCAGCCCATCCCGGCCCGGGTGAGCAGCTTGACGGTCCGGGCGTCGCCCGCGCCGAGCTCCTCCACGGCCTCCCGGATCCGCGCGACGGGGACCTCCTCGCACCGGCAGACGTCCGTCTCCGGGGTCAGCCAGCCGGTCCAGCCGGCGCCCGGCACGTGCGCCGCGGCCATCAGCTCCGCGAACGCCCGGCGGCGGTCCCGGCGGACCACCGCCCCGCGCGGCGCGGGGCGCCCGGCGACCGCGTACGCGGCCAGCACGCCCTCGGCGAGCGCCAGGTCGGCGCCGCCGACCCCGCAGGTCTCCCCGGCCGCGAACAGCCCGGGCAGGCTGGTGCGCTGCTCGGCGTCGACGGCGAGCGCCACCGCGCCGTCCGGGGTGGTCCTGGTCGCGGCGCCCAGCTCGGTGGCCAGCTCGACCTGCGGGACGAGCCCGTGGCCGACCGCGACCGCGTCGCACGCGATCCGGCGCTCGGTGCCGGGCACCGGCCGCCAGTCCCGGTCCAGCCGGGCCACCGTGACGGCGGTGACCCGGTCGGTGCCGTGCGCCTCCACCACCGCGCTGGACCGGCGCAGCCGGACCCGGTGGCGCAGCAGGCTCGCACCGTGCTGCGCGCCCTCGACCAGCTTCGCCGGGTTGCCCAGCAGGGTGGGCAGGCCCTTGGCGTAGCCGAGGTAGTCGGTGGCCTCCACCACCGCCGGCACCTCGGCGCCGGCGTGCACCAGCGAGGAGGCGGCGGCCAGCAGCAGCGGCCCGCTGCCGGCCACCACGATCCGCCGCCCGGGCAGCACCAGGCCGGACTTCAGCATGGCCTGGGCGCCGCCCGCGGTGACCACCCCGGGCAGCGTCCAGCCGGGGAAGGGCAGCTGCCGCTCGTACGCGCCGGTGGCGAGCAGGACGGCGCCCGCCTCGACGGTGGTGCGGTCGGCGGCCTCCGGGCCGTGCGTGGTGTGCAGCCGCCACACCGGGCCGCACTCGGCGGCCCAGACGTGGTGGCCGGCCAGGTGGTCGACGGCGGCGTGCGCGGCGAGGCGCTCGCGCAGGCCGGCGAAGACCGACCAGCCGTGGTGCAGCCGCTCGGGGCGGGCCGCGCCGAGTTCGGGCGCGGGGTGCCGGTAGTACTGGCCGCCGATCCGCGCCCCGGCGTCGACCAGCGCGACCCGCAGGCCCAGGTCGGCCGCGGTCACCGCGGCCGCCAGCCCGGCCGGCCCGGCCCCGACCACCGCCAGGTCGTACCCCCCGCGCACCCGGCCGGCCGGGCGCTCCTCAGATCGCGAGTTCGGCATGGCCGTGGCCCTCCTGGGTGGTGACGGTGTCGCCGTCCTCGGCGGGTTCCAGGCAGGTGCGCCGGTTGGGCCGGCCGTTGACGGTGGCGAGGCAGTCGAAGCACTGGCCGATGCCGCAGAACGCGCCGCGCGGCCTCCCGCCGTCGCGGGTGGTGCGCCAGGCGAGCACGCCGGCGGCCCACAGCGCGGCGGCGATGGTCTGCCCGGGCAGGGCGGGCACCGGGCGGCCGTCGAAGAGGACGGTGCGGGCGGGCCCGGGCTCCGCGCCGACCAGGTCGATGGGGTTGCGGCCCATGGCGGTCACTCCGTTCCCTTGCTGAAGCGGTCGGCCCGGAAGGGCGTGAGGTCGAGGCCGGGCTCCTTGCCGGTGAGCTGTTCGGCGATCAGCAGTCCGGTGGCGGGGGCGAGGCCGATGCCGGCGCCCTCGTGGCCGCACGCGTGGTACAGCCCGTCGACCCGGGGGTCGGCGCCGATGGCGGGCAGGTGGTCCGGCAGGTACGGGCGGAAGCCGCGGTAGGCGCGCTGCACCGAGACGGTGCGCAGCACCGGGAAGAGCGCGGCGGCCTGGGCGGCGAGCCGGCGCAGCACCTCGGTGGAGAGCGTCCGGTCGAAGCCGACCCGCTCGCGGCTGGCGCCGATCAGTACCGGCCCGGCGGGCGTGCCCTCGACCACGGCGGAGCTCTGCAGGTCGGCGGAGCCGCTGGCGACGTCGGCGACGTAGTCGGCGGCGTACACCTTGCGGCGGACGATCCGCGGCAGCGGCTCGGTGACCAGGACGAAGCCGCGCCGGGGCATCACCGGCAGCTCGACCCCGGCGAGGGCGGCGAGTTCGCCGCCCCAGGTGCCGGCCGCGTTGATCACGGCGGCGGCGGGCAGCTCGCGGCGGGCGGTGCGCACGCCGGTGACGGCGCCGCCGGGGCCGCGCAGCAGGCCGGTGACGGCCTCGCCGAGGAAGCGGTCGGCGCCGGAGGCGCGCAGCAGGTGGGCGGCGGCCAGGGCGGGCTGCACCTGGGCGTCCTGCGGGTAGAGGAAGCCGCCGGCCAGGCCCTCGGCGAGGTGCGGCTCCAGCTCGCGCAGCCGGTCGCCGGGGATCTCCTCGGCGTCGACGCCGACGGTGCGCTGCTCGGCGGCGAAGGCGCGCAGGGCGTCCTGCCCGGCCTCGCCGGAGGCGACCACCAGGCCGCCCTTGGGCTCGTACTCGACCGCCTCGCCGAGGGTGTCGGCGAGTTCGCGCCACAGCCGGGTGGAGTGCAGCGCGAGGTCGAGTTCGGGGCCGGGTTCCTTGTCGGAGACCAGCAGGTTGCCCTCGCCCGCGCCGGTGGTGCCGCCGGCCACCGGGCCGCGGTCGACCACGGCGACCCGCAGGCCGGCCAGGGTGGCGTAGTACGCGCAGGCGGCGCCGACGACACCGGCGCCGATCACCACGACGTCGTGGGGGGATCGCTTGAGCACCTCAGTAATATGTCACATGGCTCAATGCTCTGCCAACCCCGCCCCACCGCGAGCCTTCCCAGGTCAGACGCCCGGGGAACGTCCGGGGCGGGAACACCGGGGCGGGAACGCCGAGGGCCCCGCACCGCCGGGGTGGTCGGCGGTACGGGGCCCGGGTCGGGCGTCGGCGGGATCAGGTGATGTCGTCGTCGATGTGCTCGCGGCGCGCGGCCGGCACCGGGGCGGGCACCTCCGGGGTCGCGGAGGCCTCGATCTCCTCCGCGCCCTCCACACCGTCCACCGACAGGTCCACGTGGGACGCCTCGTCGTCGTCCAGGCCGGCGTCGGGGTTGCGGGCCGCCCTGCGCCTGTCGTTCATCAGCGAGATGCCCACGGCGACGAAGTACAGCGCCCAGATCGGCGCGGCCAGCGCCAGCATCGACAGCGGGTCGGCACTCGGCGTCGCGAACGCGGCGAACACGGTGATGCCCATCACCATGCCGCGCCACCAGCCCAGCAGCCGCTTGCCGGTGAGCACGCCGACGAAGTTCAGCATCACCAGGAACAGCGGCAGCTCGAAGCCCAGGCCGAAGACCAGCACCATCCGGGTGACCAGGTCGAGGTAGGTCTCCACCGGCACGATCGCCTCGACGTCGTCGCCCGCCATACCGGCCAGCACCGCCGCGGTGGTCGGCATGACCAGGTAGGCGAAGGCCGCGCCGGCCAGGAACAGCGGCGTGCCGAAGCCCAGGAAGCTCAGCGAGTAGCGGCGCTCGTGCTTGTGCAGGCCCGGCGCGACAAAGCGCCAGAGCTGGTACAGCCAGACCGGGGTCGCCGCCACCAGGCCGGCCGTGAGGCTGACCTTGAGGACGACGGTGAACGGCGCCAGCAGGCCGATGTTCGCGACCTTGACGCAGCTCTCCAGCCCGGCCGGCTTGCTGCCGTCGGGGAGGCAGCGCGGCAGCGGGTCGGTCAGGAAGTTGATCAGGTGCTTGTTGAAGTAGGCCGCGACGATCGTGAACACCAGGATGGCGAGCACCGACTTCACCACGCGGTTGCGGAGCTCGCGCAGGTGGTCGGCGAGGGCCATCCGACCCTCAGGGTCCTTGTCTGACTTGGACGACTTGGTCAACCCGGGTCCTCGAATCGTGCGGCGGCTTCAGCGGAGCGGCGGTACGGGCTCAGGCGGCGCGGTCGGTACGGGCCGCGCCGGGCGCCGCCTTGACCACCCGGTCCGGTTCCGCCTCGGGCTTCGAGGCGTCGACGAACTCCGAGCGCAGGGCCTTGGTCTCGCTCTTCAGGATGCGCAGCGAGCGGCCCAGCGCCCGCGCGGCGTCGGGCAGGCGCTTGCCGCCGAAGAGCAGCACGGCGAAGAGCACGACCAGAACGATCGCCGTCGGCGAGATCCTCACGGCGGACCACCTCCCTGCGGAGGGACCACTCCCCCGCTTCCGGCGATGGTAGCCGCTGGGGGTGGCCTACCGGGAACCCAGGTCCTTCCGATTTCCCGACCGCTCCCTCGGCAGCCGCCGGGTGAACAGCAGACTGGCCGCCGTGATGGCCGAGCAGGCCAGCACCGCGGACTTCAGCCCCGCGATCTGGGCGCTCTCGTAGTGCTCCAGCAGCGCGGCCGCCTCGGCCGGCGGCAGCCCGGGCTGCGCGGCCAGCGCCGCGGCCACCTGGTCGGACGGGACGAAGGAGATCCCGGCCTCCACCCGGGTCGTGGCCTGCGCGGAGACCGCCGCGGAGATCCGCGGGTCGGCGCCGACCAGCTCGGTCACCGACGTGGCCAGCGCCCCGATCAGCAGCGCGCCGATCAGCGCGGTGCCCACCGAGGAGCCCAGGTTCTGCGCGGTGTACTGCAGGCCGCCGGCCTCGCTGCGGTCCTGCTCCTCGACACCGGACTGCACCACGTTGCCCAGCTGCGAGGCGAGCATCCCGAGGCCCAGCCCGAGCAGCGCCATCGAGCCGGCGAAGGAGGCGCCGTTCAGCTCCGGGCCGATCGTGGTGATCAGCCACAGCGTCGCCGCCAGCAGGACCAGCAGCCCGACCCGGACGATCCGCCGCGGCGAGGCCACCCGCAGCAGCAGCGAGCCCGACATCGAGGCCACCAGCATCGCGATCGACACCGGCAGCAGCTTCAGCCCGGTCTCGAAGGCATCCAGGCCCTGCACCACCTGGAGGTAGAGCGGGATCACGAAGAACAGGCCGAGCAGGATGGTGTTCTGGTTGAACAGCGTCATCAGGCCCGAGCGCAGCACCCCGATCCGGAACAGCCGCACGTGCACCAGCGGGGTCCGCCCCAGGCGCTCCTCGCGCCGCTCGTTGTGGACGAAGGCGTACAGCAGCGCCCCGCCGACCCCGATCACGAACAGCGTCGGTGCGAATCCCAGCACGGTGAAGGGCGGGTTGCGCGGCTGCACCCAGCCCCAGGTGCCGCTCTGCAGCACCGCCAGCACCACCAGCGCCAGCCCGGCCGCGGAGAGCACCACGCCCGGCACGTCCAGCCGTCCGCGCTCGGCGGGCCGCTCCTCGGCCGGGATCCACTTGTTCAGCACCAGGATCAGCACCACCAGCACCACCTCGCCGGCGAACACCAGCCGCCAGGTGAGGTAGGTGGTGACCCAGCCGCCGAGCAGCGGACCGACCGCGATGCCCGCGCCGGCCAGCCCGCCGATCACGCCGTACGCCACCGCCCGGTCCTTGCCCTGGTACGCCCCCGCGACCAGGGCGGCCAGCGCGGGCAGCACCAGGGCCGCGCCGAGTCCCTCGATCACCGACCAGCCGAGGGCCAGCACCCCGACCGTCGGCGCCACCGCGGTCAGCCCGGAGCCGACCGCGTAGACCATCAGCCCGCCGAGGAAGACCCGGCGGCGGCCGAACATGTCGCCGAGCCGGCCGCCGGTCAGCATGAAGGCCGCCATCACCAGGGTGTACAGGGTGATGACGGCCTGGATGGCGGTGACCTCCGTGTCGAAGTCCTCGACCAGCTGGCTGATCGACACGTTCATCACCGAGGCGTCCAGCACCATCAGGAACTGGGCCAGGCCGAGAACGGCCAGCGCCTTCCACCGGTTCACGGGTTCGCTCGCTCTCAGCCGGCCAGGATGCGGGCCTTCTGGGCCGCGAACTCCTCCTCGGAGAGCACGCCCTGGTCCTTCAGGGCGGCCAGGTCCTTCAGCTGGTCGAGCTTCTGGTCCATCGTGGCGGCCTGGGCCGGCGGCGCCGCGGGGGGCGGCGGCGGGGGCGGCGCGTACTGCTGTTGCTGCTGCGCGTACTGCTGCTGCTGGGCGGCCTCCTGGTCGGCCCAGCGGCCGGCCTGGCGGCGCGAGACGCGGTTGGAGACGGCGGTCGCCGTACCCGCGACGACGGCGGTACGGGCGACTCCTCGAAGCAGTCCCATGACGAATCCTTCCTCGGTCGGGGTGCGGTGGCTCAGGCCTCGGTCTCCAGGGCGTCCAGGGCGTCGACGACGTCCTGGACCGGGATCCGGCCACTGGCGATCAGACGGGCGCCGGCGCGGCGCATCGCGGCGGCGAACGGGGCCGCCCAGAGGTTCTCGTAGACCAGGATGGCGGCCGAGTCGCCGGGGTTGAGCAGGCCGCCCGCGTTCGACACGTCCTCCTGGTCCAGCAGACCGGAGGCCGCGCCCTCGAAGAGGGTCAGGTCGAGCTTGCCGTCGCCGTCGATGTCGGCCAGCTCCATGCCGCTCAGCGAGCCGTCCTCCTCCTTGTGGACGAAGGACAGGTCGAGGATGCGAATGATGCCGCGCTCGACCAGGTCGACCAGGATCGGCATGCCCTCACCGGTCAGCCTGCTGCCGGGGAATTCCACGATCACGTAGTCGATGGGGCCCGGCTCGTCCGTCTCGCCGGGCTCGTTCGCTGCACTGCTCACGACGGCTCCCAGGGGTCCGCCCCGGCCGGGGCGGCACGGGGCACGACACCAGCCTGGGCGGGCGGGCCCGGTGCGGCCACCGGGGGGAGGGGCCGTTAGCCCATCAGGTCACGGCTGGCCGCCGCGAGGGTGCGGGAGGCGGTGTCGACCTCGCGGGCGAGCGTGCGGACGTCCAGCCACAGGCGGCAGGCGAGGACGCCCAGCACCAGCAGGCCGGCAGTGGTGAGCAGGACGGCGGCGGTCAGGATCCAGGTCATGGTGGGCCCGACCCTATCCGTCCACCGGCAGCAGCCGCATGGTGCGCACGCCCGCGTCGGTCAGCGCCGTCACGATCTTCTCCCCGGCCGGCTTGCGCACGGCCGCCCCGCACTCCGGGCAGGTGAAGCTGTAGAAGGTGCGCTCCTTGGTGGCGCCGAGCGCCAGCCGGAACGCCTCCACCGGGAGCTCCACCTTGACCCGGCACTGCGAGCAGTACACCTGGAATCTGAGGCCCTCCGTCACGCGGTCGCGGCCCCGTCCCGGTAGTGCTCCAGCGCGGCGCGCGCGGCGGCGCGGGCCTGCTCGGCGAGCAGCGCCGGGGAGACGATCCGGCCGTCGCGGCCGAGCCGCAGGGCGAGCGGCCGCAGCCCCGAGGGGTCGGCGCTGCGCAGGGTGATCCGCAGGCCGCCGTCGGGCAGCTCCTCGGCCTTGTCGTGGGTGTAGTACTCGGCGACCCAGCGGCCGCCGGGGCCGACCTCGACGACCACCTCGGGGTCGTCGGCGGACGGGTTGACCAGGCCGGCGGACAGGTCGCGGGGCTGCAGCCGCGGCGGGTTGGCGGGCTCGTCGAGCACCTTGATCTCGGCGACCCGGTCGAGCCGGAAGGTCCGCCGGTCCTCGGAGGTGCGGCACCAGCCCTCGAGGTAGGTGTGGCCCTCGGTGACCAGCCGGATCGGGTCGACCAGGCGCTCGGTCATGCCGCCGCGCCCGTGCGACCAGTAGCGCAGCCAGATCAGCCGACCCTCGCTGAGCGCGCGGTCGATGTCGGCGAAGACCTGGCCCTCGGCCTCGAAGGTGACGCCGACCCGGGCGGAGGACTCGGCGCTCTCCCCCGCGGCGTCCTCGATCTTGGCGACGGCGCGGGTGAGCGCCTGCCGGTCGCGCTCGCGCAGGCCGGGCAGGCCGGCCACGGCGCGGGCCGCCACCAGCAGGGCGGTGGCCTCGTCGGCGGCGAGGCGCAGCGGCTGGGCCACGTCGTCGACGTTGTGCCACCAGATCCGCTCGCCGTCGGTGTCGATGTCGAGCAGGTCGCCGCCGCGGAAGCTGGTGCCGCACATCGGCAGCACGTTGAGGTCGCCGATCAGCTCGCGCTCGGTGATGCCGAAGGCGCGGGCCACCTCGGCCACCTCGGCGCCGGGCCGCTCGCGCAGGTAGGTGACCAGCGAGAGCATCCGCCGGGTCTGGTCGATCGCATTGCTCATCGGTGGGTCACTCCCCCTGGGAAACGCCGGCGACGGCGCGCAGCCGGTCGATCACGTCGGCCCGCAGGTCGTCGGGGCCGATCACGATCACGTCGGGTCCGAACTCGGCCAGGTCGGCGCCCAGGCCGTTGCCGTACGGGATCTCCAGCTCGTCCCACTGCTCGTCGACGGGGGTCGAGCTCAGCGCGCGGGTGGAGAGCGGGAAGGCGGCGCCGCGGCGCAGCCGGACGGTCGCGGTGCCGGTCGCGCCCTCGCCGGCGAAGCGGGCGACGTAGGCGCGGACGTCCACGTGCTCGGGGACGGTGCCGGTGAAGGTGCCGGCCCGGGAGCGGACCTTGCCGGTGATCCGGGAGAGCCGGAAGACCCGGGCGTCGGCCCGGTCGCGGTCCCAGCCGGCCAGGTACCAGTGGCCGCGCCAGCACTCCAGCGCCCAGGGCTCGACGGAGCGCAGCTCCGGGGTGGCGGCGCCGGCCTTGCGGTAGTCGAAGGTGACCGGGCGGCGCTCGCGGGCGGCGGTGAGCAGCGGCTCGAAGGCGGCCTCGCGGGCCGGGATGCGCGGCTCCAGGGCGGTGTGGCCCTGCTCCTCGGTGAACGGGACGCCGGCGGCGCGCAGCTTCTGCAGGGCGCCGCTGGCGGCGCCGGACATCTTGGCCTGCTGCCAGACCCGGGCGGCCAGCGTGAGCGCGGCGGCCTCCTCGGCGTCCAGCGCGATCTCGGGCAGCCGGTTGCGGTCGCGGCGGGCCAGGTAGCCGATCTCGCCGTCCAGCGCGTTCTCGTCGACGTCGATGACCAGGCCGAGTTCGCGCAGGTCGTCCTTGTCCCGTTCGAACATCCGGTTGAAGGCGTCCTCGCTGCCCTGCTGCCAGGCCTCGCGGTACGCCTCGATCGACTCGCGCAGCTCCTTCTTGGAGAGCGGCCGACGGGTGTTCATCAGGCACAGGGCGAGGTTCATCAGCCGCTCGGCCTTGCCGATCGCCATCGCGGTCCCTTCCTGGGAATCTTGGTGACCCGCCGACCGTACCGGTACCGGCACTCGGAGTAAAAGCCGAGCCCCCCGGGGCCGAGGGGCACCGGGGGGCTCGGACGGAGGCAGGCTCAGACGCCCAGCAGGTCCACGACGAAGATCAGCGTGGAGCCGGCCGGGATGAGCGGGCTCGGCGACTGGTTGCCGTAGGCCAGGTGCGGCGGAATGATCAGCTCGCGCCGACCGCCGACGCGCATGCCCTCGACGCCCTGGTCCCAGCCCTTGATGACCCGGCCGCCGCCCAGCGGGAAGCGGAAGGTCTGGCCGCGGTTCCAGGAGGCGTCGAACTCCTCCCCGGACGCGAAGGTGACACCCACGTAGTGGACCTCGACCACGGCACCGGCCTTGGCCTCGGCACCGTCGCCGACCACGATGTCACGGATCTGAAGCTCCGCCGGGGCGTCGCCGCCCGGGAAGTCGATCTCCGGCTTGGTAAGGCTCACGATGAAACTCTTCTCGTTCGGTGATGCAAACGTGACGGAACCGATCCTATTGGTCGGCGGCGCCGACGCCCGCATCCAGGATGTCGATCACGAACACCAGGGTCGAGTTGGCCGGGATGCCACCGGTCGCCTGGTCCTTGTAGGCCAGCGCGGCGGGGATGACCAGCTCGATCCGGCTGCCCACGGTCTGCCCGGTGACGCCCTTGTCCCAACCCTCGATGACGCCGCCGCCACCGGTGACGAAGCTGAACGCCTGGCCGCGGTCGAGCGAGGAGTCGAACTTCTTGCCGTCGGCGTAGAGCGCGCCGGTGTACTGCACCAGCACCTTCTCGCCCGAGCCGATCTTGCGGCCCTTGCCCTGGATCAGCACGTGGGACTTGAGCTCGGTCACCGCGGGGGTGCCGGGGACCGGGGTGATGTCGGCCGGCTTGTTGCCGTTGTCCTTGACCTTCGGCATGTCGGCCGGCGGGGCCGTCATGTCACCGCTGAGCACCGCGCCGGGCGCGTTGGCGTTGCGGACGTCCAGGACGAACACCAGGGTGTCCTTCGGGCCGACGCCCATCTCCTGGCTGCCCTGCGGGCCGAAGGCGGCGGCCGGCGGGGCCACCACCAGCAGGCGGCTGCCCGCCTTGTGGCCGGTCACCACCTTGTCGAGGGCGGCGATCAGCTTGCCGGAGTCGGCCTGGAACAGCTGCGGCTTGCCGCCGTCGCCGTACGAGCCCTCGATCTCCTTGCCGGTGTTCCAGTTCAGCGCCGTGAAGTCGGCGGTGACCCAGGTGCCCTTCTCGACCTTGGTGCCGCTGCCCGCGCTCAGCTCCTTGACCACGAAGTCGCCGCCGGCGGCCTCCTTGGGCACGGTGATGGTCGCCTTGGTCCCGAAGTCGCCGGTGACCGTGGGCAGCACCTTGGCGTTGTCCTTGATCGGCGGGACGGCCTCCTCGGTGGGGGCCTGCGAGCTCGGCGCGGCGGCCGGCTTGGCGGCGGGCTTCCCGTCGTCCTTGTTGACCATGTACAGCGTGATGCCGGAACCGACCAGCAGCACGGCCAGCACGGTGCCGAGAATCACACCCAGACGGCCCACCCCGGGCGGGTTCTCGTCGTAGCCGGCCTCGGAGATCTCCTGGCGGCGCTGGGTCGACGCGAACACCTGCGGCGGCGCGTCCTTCTGCTCGGCGGAGGCCTGGCCCTGCGGCGGGACCTGGCCCCAGCCGGCCTGCGGCGTCACCAGGGACTGCGGGACGACGATCGACTCGCCGTCCCCGGCCCGGAGGCCGCCCGTGAGGTCGGCCTCGCCCGGGCTCGACGGTTTCTCAGACATGACTCCCCAATTCATCTCGCCCGACGGGACCTGCACGCGGTGCGGCGGTGCGCAAGTATGTCAGGTCGGTCTGAGAGGACCTACACCGCTTCCAGGATGTCGATCACGAAGACCAGGGTGGAGTTGGCCGGGATCGACCCGCTGGCCTGGTCCCCGTAGCCGAGCGACGGCGGTACGACCAACTCGACCCGGCTGCCCACGGTCTGGCCGACCAGTCCCTGGTCCCAGCCCTTGATCAGGCTTCCGGTGCCGACCTGCAGCGCCTGCGCGCCGCCGTGGTTCCAGGACGAGTCGAACTGCTTGCCGTCCGCCCAGGTGACGCCGGTGTACTGGACCACCAGCTGCTGGCCGGCCTTCACCTCCTTGCCGTCGCCCTTGATCAGCACGTACGTCTGCAGCTCGGTGGGCGGGGCCTGGCCGGCCGGGATCGTGATGGTGGGCGCGGCCTTCCCGTTGTCCTTCACCTGCGGGGCGGTGGGCGGCGGCTCGGTCATCGTGCCGGAGAGGGTGGAGTCCTGCGGGACCGACTGCATCAGGTCCAGCACGAAGACCACGGTGTCGTCCTTGCCGACGTTCAGCGCGCTGGAGCCCTGGCTGCCGAAGCCGGCGGCCGGCGGGGCCACCACCAGCAGCCGGCTGCCGACCTTCTTGCCGACCACGCTCTGGTCGAAGGCGGGCACCAGCTGGCCGTTCCCGGCCTGGTACAGCTGCGGCTTGCCGCCGGAGTCGTAGGAGCTGGCCAGGTCCTTGCCGGTGGTCCAGTCCTTGGCGGTGTAGTTGACGGTCACCCAGTCGCCCTTGGCGACCGTGGCGCCGTCGCCCTCGCTGACCGTGCTGACCACGAACTGGCCGCTGGGCTGCCCCTCGGGCAGGTTGATCGTCGCCTTGGTCCCGAAGTTCCCGGTGACCGTCGGCATCGGCGAGGCCGAGGCCACCGGGCTCGGCACCTCGGCGGCGGTCGGCGTGCCCGACGGGCTGGCCCCGGAGGAGCCACTGGATCCGCTGCTGCACGCGGCAAGCAGCACGGCAAGGGGGACGACCAGCAGGCCGGCGATTCGACGCATGGTCGTCAGCGTATGGCCCGGGTCGTCCCCCTTGCCGGAGGCACCGCCGTCGCGCGGCTACATACCCGCGATCAGCTTCTCCACCCGCTCGTCCACCGAGCGGAACGGGTCCTTGCACAGCACGGTGCGCTGCGCCTGGTCGTTGAGCTTGAGGTGCACCCAGTCGACGGTGAAGTCGCGGCGCTGCTCCTGCGCCCGGCGGATGAAGTCGCCGCGCAGCCGGGCCCGGGTGGTCTGCGGGGGCACCGACTTGGCCTGGAAGGTCTTCAGGTCGGTGGAGACCCGCTGGGCCTGGCCCTTGTTCTGGAGCAGGTAGAACAGGCCGCGGCGGCGGTGGATGTCGTGGTAGGCGAGGTCGATCTGGGCGACCCGCGGGTTGGACATGGTCATCTGGTGCTTGTCGCGGTACCGCTCGATCAGCCGGTACTTCATGATCCAGTCGATCTCGTCGCCGACCCGGGCCAGGTCCTCGGTGCGGACCGCCTCCAGGGTGCGGCCCCACAGGTCGAGGACGCGGGCGATGGTGCCGGTGTTGATGCCCTTGCGCTCGGCGAACTCCAGCGCCTTGGAGTAGTACTCCTCCTGGATGTCCAGCGCGCTGGCCTCCCGGCCGTTGGCGAGGCGGACCTGGTGGGTGCCGGTCAGGTCGTGGCTGACCTCGCGGATCGCCCGGATCGGGTTCTCCAGGGTGAGGTCGCGCATCACCACGCCGGCCTCGATCAGGCGCAGCACCAGGTCGGTGGCGCCGACCTTGAGCAGGGTGGTGGTCTCCGACATGTTGGAGTCGCCGACGATGACGTGCAGGCGCCGGTAGCGCTCGGCGTCGGCGTGCGGCTCGTCCCGGGTGTTGATGATCGGCCGGGAGCGGGTGGTGGCGGAGCTGACGCCCTCCCAGATGTGCTCGGCCCGCTGGCTGACGCAGTAGACCGCGCCGCGCGGGGTCTGCAGCACCTTGCCGGCGCCGCAGATCAGCTGGCGGGTGACCAGGAACGGGATCAGCACGTCGGCCAGCCGGGAGAACTCGCCGTGCCGGGCGACCAGGTAGTTCTCGTGGCAGCCGTAGGAGTTGCCGGCCGAGTCGGTGTTGTTCTTGAACAGGTAGACGTCGCCGGCGATGCCCTCCTCGTGCAGCCGCCGCTCGGCGTCGACCAGCAGGCCCTCGAGGATCCGCTCGCCGGCCTTGTCGTGGGTGACCAGCTCGGTGACGTCGTCGCACTCGGGGGTGGCGTACTCGGGGTGGGAGCCCACGTCCAGGTAGAGGCGGGCGCCGTTCTTCAGGAAGACGTTGCTGCTGCGGCCCCAGGAGACCACGCGGCGGAAGAGGTACCGGGCCACCTCGTCCGGGGACAGCCGGCGCTGCCCCCGGAACGTGCACGTGACGCCGTACTCGTTCTCCAGGCCGAAAATTCGGCGATCCATATGGCACCTCTTCCCTGCTCGTCGAGGTACTGCACGTGCTGCTGCACGGTGTTACTCGGAGTCGTCGGCCGCCTGGTCCTCGGTGGCCGCCGTCTCGTCCCCGCTGAGCAGCCGCTCCAGCTGGCTGCCCAGGATGCGCTTGAACTTCCGCTGCTGGAAGCGCTGGCGGTCGAGCACCGCCACCTCCAGCTGGTTCGGCGTGAGGGTCCGGGCGGCGCCGCCGTTCGGGTCCCGGGCGAGGCCGTCCACCGCGATCCGCAGCGCCTCGGCGAGGCCGAGGCCGCCCCGGTGGCGCTGCCCGAGGTAGCTGCCGATCGAGTCGGAGCTGCCGCCGATCGCGACGTAGTTCTTCTCGTCGACGACCGAGCCGTCCGGGGTGAGCCGGTAGATCTGGTCGTCCTCGCCGGTGCGGCCGACCTCGGCGACGACCAGCTCCACCTCGTACGGCTTCTCGCCGACCGAGGAGAAGATGGTGCCGAGGGTCTGCGCGTACACGTTGGCCAGGCCCCGGGCGGTGACGTCGGCCCGGTCGTAGGAGTAGCCGCGCAGGTCGGCGTAGCGGACGCCGCCGATGCGCAGGTTCTCGAACTCGTTGTAGCGGCCGACCGCCGCGAAGGCGATCTTGTCGTAGATCTCGGAGACCTTGTGCAGGGCCCGCGAGGTGTTCTCCGCGACGAACACGATGCCGTCGGCGTAGGTGAGCACGACCACGCTGCGGCCGCGGGCGATGCCCTTGCGGGCGTACTCCGCGCGGTCCGCCATGGCCTGCTGGGGCGAGACGTAGAACGGTGTCGACACCGGGGTTCGTCCCTTCTCTTCGGTAGTGGCGGACTAGAGGAGCGGGGCCTGCGGGCCGTTGGGGTGCTCGCGGCGCTGGTCGGTGATGGAGACGGCGATCTCCGAGACCCGGTCCTCGGAGAGGCGCTCGAAGCCGTCCTCGGTGATCACCGAGACGATCGGGAAGATCTTGCGGGCGAGGTCCGGCCCGCCGGTGGCGGAGTCGTCGTCGGCCGCGTCGTAGAGGGCCTGGACGGCCAGGGTGGCGGCCTGCTGCGCGGACAGGTCGTCGCGGTACAGCTTCTTCATCGAACCGCGGGCGAAGACCGAGCCGGAGCCGGTGGCGGCGAAGCCGCGCTCCTCGGAGCGGCCGCCGGTGACGTCGTAGGTGAAGATCCGGCCCCGGCCGAGGTCCAGGTCGTACCCCGCGAAGATCGGCACCACGGCGAGGCCCTGCATGGCCATCGCCAGGTTGGAGCGGATCATCGTGGTGAGTCGGTTGGCCTTGCCCTCCAGCGAGAGCACGGTGCCCTCGATCTTCTCGTAGTGCTCCAGCTCCAGCTGGAACAGGCGGACCATCTCGACCGCGAGGCCAGCGGTGCCGGCGATGCCGACCGCGCTGTACTCGTCGGCCGGGAAGACCTTCTCGATGTCGCGCTGGGCGATCACGTTGCCCATGGTGGCCCGGCGGTCACCGGCGATCACCACGCCGCCGTCGAACACCGCGGAGACGATGGTGGTGCCGTGCGGCGCCTCCACCGTCATGCCCTCGGGGAGGGTGCGGCGGCCGGGCAGCAGCTCCGGCTGGTGGGCGGAGAGGAAGTCGAGGAACGACGAGGACCCGGGGGTCAGGAAGGCAGCCGGCAGACGCCCGGTGCCGGTGAGGTTGGCTTCCACACGTGTCCTTCCAGGTTGAAGATCACTACTGATGACCCGGACCCTACCCGGTTCGCGGGCGCGACCAACGCGGTGGAGAGAAGATCGTGCCGCGGGCGCGACGAGCACGCCCGCGGCCCGGCCGGAAGGGGGATTCTCCCCCCTCCTACTCGCCGCCCTTCTGCACGAATCCGCGGACGAAATCCTCCGCATTGGATTCCAGGACCTCGTCGATTTCGTCCAGGACGGCGTCCACGTCGTCGTTGAGCTTTTCCTGGCGCTCCTTGAGTTCGTCGGAGGCCTGCGTCTCCGCAGCCTGCTCCTCGACCTCCTCGGAAGAGCGGTTGGCCCGCTGCTGGCCACCGCCGGTGTCCTTACCAGCCATTTCCCTCACCCCGCTCAATCGGTGTTCTCGTTCAACGTTCCGCGCTCACCCGGATGATTCCCATTTCGGGAACGTTCACCCCAGGTGATCGAAAAGTTACCCTCCGGACAGCACCCGGACCAGATCCTCGGCCGTGCGGCACCGGTCCAGCAACTCCTTTACGTGCTCCTTGGTGCCGCGCAGCGGCTCCATCGTGGGAACGCGCTGGAGGCTGTCCCGGCCGGGCAGGTCGAAGATCACGGAGTCCCAGGAGGCCGCCGCGACATGGTCCGCGTACTGCTCCAGGCAGCGGCCGCGGAAGTACGCCCGGGTGTCCTCCGGAGGCTTGCCCACGGCCCGGTCGACCTCGTCCTCGGTCAGCAGCCGCTCGAACCGGCCGCGCGCCACCAGACGGTTGTACAGCCCCTTGTCGGGGCGCACGTCGCTGTACTGCAGGTCGACCAGCTGCAGCCGGGGGCTGTCCCAGTCCAGCCCGTCGCGCTGGCGGTAGCCCTCCAGGATCTCCTTCTTGGCCACCCAGTCCAGCTCCCGGGACAGGCTCATCGGGTCGCGCTCCAGGCGGCCCAGCACGTCCTCCCAGCGGGCCAGCACGTCGACGGTCTGCTCGTCGGCGTCGTCGCCGTAGCGGTCCTCCACGTACTTGCGGGCCAGCTCGCAGTACTCCATCTGGAGCTGCACCGCGGTCAGCTTGCGGCCGCTGCGCAGCTGGATCAGCTGGGTCAGCGCGTGGTCGTGGGAGACCCGGTGCAGGGTGCGCACCGGCTGGTCGACGGCCAGGTCGACGGCGATGAAGCCGTCCTCGATCATCGCCAGCACCAGCGAGGTGGTGCCGAGCTTGAGGTAGGTGGAGATCTCGGAGAGGTTGGCGTCCCCGATGATCACGTGCAGCCGGCGGTACTTCTCGGCGTCGGCATGCGGCTCGTCGCGGGTGTTGATGATCGGTCGCTTGAGGGTGGTCTCCAGGCCGACCTCGACCTCGAAGTAGTCCGCCCGCTGGCTCAGCTGGAAGCCGTCCGCGCCGCCCTCCTGGCCGATGCCGACCCGGCCGGCGCCGGTGACCACCTGGCGGCAGACGAAGAACGGCGTGAGGTGGCGGACGATGTCGGCGAACGGCGTCGCCCGCTTCATCAGGTAGTTCTCGTGGGTGCCGTACGAGGCGCCCTTGTTGTCGGTGTTGTTCTTGTAGAGGTGGATCCGCTGGCCGTTGGGCAGTTCCAGGGCGCGCTGCGCCGCCTCGGCCATGATCCGCTCGCCGGCCTTGTCCCAGAGCACGGCGTCGCGCGGGTTGGTGACCTCGGGCGAGCTGTACTCGGGGTGGGCGTGGTCCACGTAGAACCGGGCCCCGTTGGTGAGGATGACATTGGCCAGGCCGATGTCCTCGTCGGTGAGCTGGCTGGCGTCCGCCACCTCGCGGGCCAGGTCGAAGCCCCGGGCGTCGCGCAGCGGATTCTCCTCCTCGAAGTCCCAGCGGGCCCGGCGGGCCCGGTGCATCGCCGCCGCGTAGGCGTTGACGATCTGGGACGAGGTGAGCATGGCGTTGGCGTTCGGGTGGCCCGGTACGGAGATGCCGTACTCGGTCTCGATCCCCATCACGCGCCGTACGGTCATGCGGCCCTCCTTGCCCGTGTGGACGGAACCTTGAGACGCGCCGTGGGGGGGGGGGGGGGGGCCCCCCCCCCGCACGGAGGTCGGCGTCGCAACTACAGGTACTGTCCGGTGTTGGCGACGGTGTCGATGGAGCGGCCGGACTCGGCGCCCTGCTTCCCGGTGACCAGCGTGCGGATGAAGACGATCCGCTCGCCCTTCTTGCCGGAGATCCGGGCCCAGTCGTCCGGGTTGGTGGTGTTGGGGAGGTCCTCGTTCTCCTTGAACTCGTCGACGCAGGCGGCGAGCAGGTGGGAGACGCGCAGGCCGCGCTGGCCGTGGTCGAGGAAGTCCTTGATGGCCATCTTCTTCGCCCGGTCCACGATGTTCTGGATCATCGCGCCGGAGTTGAAGTCCTTGAAGTACAGGACTTCCTTGTCACCGTTGGCGTAGGTGACCTCCAGGAAGCGGTTGTCCTCGGTCTCCGAGTACATCCGCTCGACCACCGACTGGATCATCGCGGCGACGGTGCCCGGCACCGACCCGTCGTGCTCCTTCAGGTCGTCCGCGTGGAACGGCAGCGAGCCCTTCAGGTACTTGGAGAAGATGTCCTTGGCCGCCTCGGCGTCCGGCCGCTCGATCTTGATCTTGACGTCCAGGCGGCCGGGCCGCAGGATCGCCGGGTCGATCATGTCCTCGCGGTTGGAGGCGCCGATGACGATGACGTTCTCCAGGCCCTCCACACCGTCGATCTCGGCCAGCAGCTGCGGGACGATGGTGTTCTCCACGTCCGAGCTGACACCCGAGCCGCGGGTGCGGAACAGCGACTCCATCTCGTCGAAGAAGACGATGACGGGCGTGCCCTCGCTCGCCTTCTCCCGGGCCCGCTGGAAGACCAGGCGGATCTGCCGCTCGGTCTCGCCCACGTACTTGTTGAGCAGCTCGGGGCCCTTGATGTTGAGGAAGTAGCTCTTGCCCTGCGGGCGGCCGGTGACCTCGGCGACCTTCTTGGCCAGCGAGTTCGCGACCGCCTTGGCGATCAGCGTCTTGCCGCAGCCGGGCGGGCCGTAGAGCAGCACGCCCTTGGGCGGGCGCAGCTCGTACTCCTTGAAGAGGTCGGCGTGCAGGTACGGCAGCTCGACCGCGTCCCGGATCTGCTCGATCTGGGTGCCGAGGCCGCCGATCTGCCGGTAGTCGATGTCCGGGACCTCCTCGAGGACCAGCTCCTCGACCTCGGACTTCGGGACCACCTCGTACACGTAGCCGGACCGCGGCTCCAGCAGCAGTGCGTCGCCGGGGCGCAGGGTGAGGGCGCGCAGCGGCTCGGCGAGCCGGACCACCCGCTCCTCGTCGGTGTGCCCGGTCACCAGCGCGCGCTCGCCGTCCTCGAGGACCTCCTTGAGGGTGACGATGTCGCCGATGGACTCGAACTCCATCGCCTCGACCACGTTCAGCGCCTCGTTGAGCATGACTTCCTGGCCTCGGCGCAGGTCGTCGAGCTCGACGCTCGGGCTGACGTTGACACGGAGCTTGCGGCCGCCGGTGAAGATGTCGGCGGTGCCGTCCTCGTTGGCGGTGAGGAAGGTGCCGAACCCGGCGGGCGGCTGGGCGAGCCGGTCCACCTCCTCCTTGAGGGCCACGATCTGGTCGCGGGCCTCGCGCAGGGTGGCGGCGAGCCTCTCGTTCTGGGCGGTGACACCGGCCAGGTTGGTCTGGAGCTCGACGATCCGCTCCTCGAGAACCCTCGAGCTGCGGGGCGATTCCGCGAGCTTGCGCCGCAGCACGGCGATCTCCTGCTCGAGGTACGAGACCTGCGCGGCCTCGTCGGAACCACGAGCCGGCCTGCCGGGGCTGCGGTTGTAGTCGTCATCGTGGGCTGCCACGGTCCTCACCTCCTCCTGGGGGAGCTGGACGACCCAAACCTACCTGGGACCAGGGTCGTGTAAACCCCTAGATCAGAAAGATGGATCAGGCGTGTCCGATCTTCGCCCTTGAGTGCTTCCCCTCTGGTACTGGAGATGCCCACCGCCCGGAGGTTCAATGCAGGCCGGATGTATCGTGACAGGAATGTCCCCGAAACCGGGGCATCGGTGAGCAGAACGGCAGGGGCAATGGCGGGGACGGGCGAGGCGCTCGAGGTGTGGATCGACCAGGACCTGTGCACCGGCGACGGCATCTGCGCGCAGTACGCGCCGGACGTCTTCGAGCTGGACATCGACGGCCTGGCGTACGTGAAGGGCGAGGACGACGAGCTGCGCCAGCAGCCGGGCGAGACCGCGCCGGTGCCGTTGACGCTGCTTCAGGACGTGGTGGACTCCGCCAAGGAGTGCCCGGGCGACTGCATCCACGTGCGCCGGGTCGCGGACGGCGTCGAGGTGTACGGCCCCGACGCCGAGTAGCGAGCGGGCGTCAGACCTGACCGACGGCGGCCTTCGCGGTGGAGCGCACCCACTGGCCGTCCTTCTCCGCCCAGTTGAGCTGCAGGTCCAGGTCGGGGGCGAAACGCGGCACGTCGTCCGAGGAGTAGCCCTTGGCCCGGGCGCGGACGGTGCCGTCGCTGCGTATCGCCAGCTGGGTGACGGTCAGGTTCTCGGTGTCCTCGACCAGGGTGGCCGCGACCTGAGGCTTCCCGGGGCCGTTCACCAGCAGGTAGACCGCGTCCGGCGGGGTGCCCAGGTCGGCCTGGCAGTGCGCGGCGACCACGGTGATCGGGCCCTTGCCCAGGTCGGCGCCGGCCTTGAGGCTCACCGCGACCGGGAACGGTCCGCAGTCCAGCGGAAGTTCGGCCTTCGCCGGGTCGGGCGCGGCGACCGGTGCGGGCTTCCCGGAGGGGGCCGCGGGACGGGCGGTGGTCACCGCCCCGGTGGCACTGGTCGCGGCCAGCGCGCCGCCCACCACGGCCGCGCAGCCGGCGGCCACCAGTGCCCAGTGCCGCAGCCCCGGGCGGGCATGGGCGGGAGTCTGCCTCGTCGTCACGTCCTCGGCCACCTCGACCACTGTCTCCACCCGGCCGTCCCTCCCAAGCGCGTGCTGTGAGCGTGCATCCTCGCACACCGGCCGGACGGGTCGTCAACCGCCTCCCACCTGCGAAGATGTGCGGAAAACGTGAAAGGGCGGGGCCCGGTGGCCCCGCCCTTCCCGCGGTCAGTCGAGCTCGCGTCCCTCGTGGGCCGCCGCCTGCCGCTGGGCCTTGCGGACCGCGGCCCGCTCGGCGAGCGACAGCTCGGGCTCGTTGGTGTCGTAGTCCTCGCCGTAGGCGCCCTTCGCGGGGCGGCGCCGGCGCAGCGGCGGCTCGACGCCGTCGGCGAGCCGGCGGGCGGTGAGCAGGAAGCCGGTGTGGCCGATCATCCGGTGGTCCGGGCGGACCGCCAGGCCCTCCAGGTGCCAGGTGCGGACCATGGTCTCCCAGGCCTGCGGCTCGGTGAAGGTGCCGTGCTCGCGCAGCGCCTCGACGGTCCGCGACATCTGCGTGGTGGTGGCCACGTAGCAGCAGATCAGACCGCCGGGGACGAGCGCCTTGGACGCGACGTCCAGGCACTCCCAGGGGGCCAGCATGTCGAGGATGACGCGGTCCACGTCCGACTCCACCAGGTTGTCCTGGAGGTCGCCGACGGTGAGCTTCCACGCGGGGTGCGGGCCGCCGAAGTAGCGCTCGACGTTGCCCTTCGCGATCTCCGCGAAGTCCTCGCGGCGCTCGTACGAGGCGAGCATGCCGGTGTCGCCGACCGCGCGCAGCAGGTACGTGGAGAGCGCGCCGGAGCCGACGCCGGCCTCGACCACGCGGGCACCCGCGAAGATGTCGGCCATCGCCAGGATCTGACCCGCGTCCTTGGGGTAGATCACGGCGGCGCCGCGCGGCATGGACAGGACGTAGTCGGGGAGCAGGGGGCGCAGCGCGAGGTACGGGACGTTGCCCGTCGTGCGGACGACCGTGCCCTCGGGAGCGCCGATCAGCTCGTCGTGCGGGAACGCACCCTTGTGGGTGTGGAACTGGTTCCCGGCCTGGAGCGTGAACGTGTAGTGGCGGCCCTTGGGGTCGGTCAGCTGGACCTGGTCCCCGACCTGGAAGGGCCCGCGTCGGCGGGCGGCACCGGTCGGTTCGGACATGGGGGCAATCCTACGGGAGCCCGGAGGCTCCGCCGACCACATGATCGGTTCAGCGTCCGGTCAGGGCCGCGGTCAGCCGGCGCTCCAGGTCCGTCAGGGCGAGCACCCCGTACGCGCTGCCGTCCGGCCGGACCACCAGGTACTCGGTGGCGGGGGCGCGGCGCAGCGCGTCCAGGATCTGCTCGCCGGCCAGGTCCACCGGGATCCGCAGGCCCGGCTCCAGGTCGCGGGAGACCGCCGAGACCGCGACCCACGGGCGGCGGTGCTCCGGGACGGCGCTCACCGCCGCCTCCTTCACCACCGCGATCGCCGCCCCGCCGCTGTCCACCACCACGATCGCGCCGGCCTGCGCCTCGTGGGCCCGGCGCAGCGCCTCGCCGAGCGGGGTGTCCGCGGTCACGTCGATCGAGCGGCGGGCCAGCGCCCGGACGCTCAGCTCCGGCAGCACCTGCTTCAGCCGGGCGTTGCGCAGGCTGTTGCCGGCGCCGTTCCAGATGATGAAGGCCAGGATCGCCGCCAGCACGCCGTCCAGCAGGGCCTCGCCGGTGGTCTGGTCGACCCCCGACCGGGAGGCGCTGATCATCGGCAGGCCGATCAGCACCGCGACGGCCAGCGCCCGGCCGGCCCAGACCGCGGCGACCGTGCCGCGCATCGGACTGCCGGTGAGCTTCCAGACCGCGGCCCGCAGCAGCCGTCCGCCGTCCAGCGGCAGGCCCGGCAGCAGGTTGAACGCGGCGACCACCAGGTTGGAGACCATCAGGCCGGCCAGCAGCACCCCGGGCACCGACTCCAGCTCGACGGCGCGCATCGCCAGCCAGAAGCCGCCGCCGAGAACCAGCGACAGCAGCGGGCCGACGAAGGCCAGCCAGAACTCCCGCCCGGGGGTCTCGGCCTCCTTCTCGATCTCGGAGATGCCGCCGAGGAACTGCAGCTGGATCCGGCGCACGCCCAGCTTGTAGTGCAGGCCGACCAGGGTGTGGGCGAGCTCGTGGACCAGCACCGAGCCGTAGAAGGCGACCGCGAAGGAGAGGGCCACCAGGTAGCGGGTGTAGCCCAGCTCCGGCAGCACGTCGGCGAGCCGTCCGCCGAACAGCCAGGTGATCAGCCCGGCGACCACGAACCAGGAGGGCGTGACGTACACCGGCACGCCGAACGGCCGCCCCATCAGGATGCCGCCCCGCGGCTGCGGGCCGTCCGGTCTCTGGTCGCTCACGGTTGCCCCTTCGCTCCGACTCACCGTCGTACGCTACGTGATCTCTTGCAGGATTCTCCGCGCGCCCCTCTGTCCGTCCTATACCCGCTTCGGCCGCCCTATAGGGTCGGTGCCATGCACACCGACGCCGCCGACACCGCCCCCGTGCGGGCGGCCGCCGCGCCGACCGGGCTGTCCCCGTCGCGCGCGGGGGACTTCATGACCTGTCCGCTGCTGTACCGGCTGCGGGTGATCGACCGGCTGCCGGAGCCGCCGAGTGCGGCGGCGACCCGGGGCACCCTGGTGCACGCGGTGCTGGAGCGGCTGTTCGACCACCCGCCGGCCGAGCGGACCCCGGAGCGGGCCCTCGCGCTGCTGACCCCGCAGTGGGACCGGCTGCTGGCCGAGCGCCCGGAGCTGGCGGGGCTGTTCCCCCAGGACGACACGGAGGGCCTCGGCCGCTGGCTCGGGGACGCCGAGAAGCTGGTGGAGAAGTGGTTCCGGCTGGAGGACCCGACGCGTCTGCACCCGGTGGAGCGTGAACTGTACGTGGAGACGGCCCTGGAGTCGGGGCTGCTGCTGCGCGGGTACATCGACCGGGTGGACGTCGCGCCGACCGGCGAGGTCCGGCTGGTGGACTACAAGACCGGCCGGGCGCCCTCCCGGGACTTCGAGGGCAAGGCGATGTTCCAGATGAAGTTCTACGCCCTGGTGGTGTGGCGCTGGAAGGGGGTCGTGCCCAAGCGGCTGCAGCTGGTCTACCTCGGCGGCGGCGGTGACGTGGTCACCTACGACCCGGACGAGGCCGACCTGCTGTCGGTGGAGCGCAAGCTCCAGGCGCTGTGGCAGGCGATCTCGCAGGCGGTGGCGACCGGGGACTTCCCGGCGACCCGCAACCGGCTGTGCGACTGGTGCGACCACCGGGCCAGCTGCCCGGAGTTCGGCGGCACGCCGCCGCCGTACCCGCTCCCACTGGCGAGAAGGCCTGACGATCCCACGGGGGATCCTGTCGTGAGCAAGGAGTCGTAGGTGACGATCCGAGTGCTGCTGGTGGACGACCAGCCGCTGCTGCGCACCGGTTTCCGGATGATCCTGGAGGCCGAGTCCGACCTGGTGGTGGTGGGCGAGGCCGGGGACGGGCAGCAGGCGCTGGACCAGGTCCGCGCGCTGCAGCCGGACGTGGTGCTGATGGACATCCGGATGCCGCGGATGGACGGGGTGGAGGCGACCCGGCGGATCTCCGGCCCGGGCCGCGACGGCCCGGCGAAGGTGCTGGTGCTGACCACCTTCGACCTGGACGAGTACGTGGTGGAGGCGCTCCGGGCGGGGGCCAGCGGCTTCCTGCTCAAGGACGTGCCGGCCGAGGAGCTGGTGCAGGCGATCCGGGTGGTCGCGGACGGCGCGGCGATGCTCGCGCCCTCGGTGACCCGCCGGCTGCTGGACATGTACGCCACCAAACTGCCCTCGGGCGACGAGGCGCCGCCGCAGGCGCTGACGGTGCTGACCGAGCGCGAGGTGGAGGTGCTGCGGCTGGTCGCCAAGGGCCTGTCGAACGCGGAGATCGCGGGCGAGCTGTTCGTCAGCGAGACCACGGTGAAGACGCACGTCGGCCACGTGCTGACCAAGCTCCAGCTGCGCGACCGGGTGCAGGCGGCGGTGTACGCCTACGAGTCCGGGCTGGTGCGCCCCGGCACGCTGTAGCGCGGGAACGCGGAAGGGCCCGCCCGGTCTCCCGGGCGGGCCCTTCCGTGCGGGCGTCAGGCCTTCTTGCCGCGGCCGATCTCCCAGAAGCGGAACACGCCGGTGTTGTCGACGGTCGCGTCGACGCCGGTGATGTTGGTCTTGGAGACGTAGAACGCCTTGTTCTGGAACAGCGGCAGCAGCGGGACGGCGTCCGCCACGATGTTCTGGATCTGGCCGTAGGCGCCGCCGGCGGTGCGGTCGGTCAGCTTGATCGAGTCGGGCACCAGCTTGCCGGAGATCTTCGGGTCGTCCCAGCTGTTGTGGTACGCGCCGCCCTCGACCACCAGCGGGCTGATGTAGTCGTCCGGGTCGGCGTAGTCCGGGGTCCAACCGACGGTGTACGCCTGGTAGCTGCCGGCCTTCCACTCGGCCTGGTACTTCTTCCAGTCCGGCTGCTGCTCGACGGTGACCTGGAACAGGCCGCTGGCCTCCAGCTGCTTCTTCACCAGCTCCAGCTCGGCGGCGCCGACCCGGGCGCGCGACCAGGTCAGGTCGAGCTTGACCGGGGTGGTGACGTGCGCGTTGTTCAGGATCTTCTTCGCCTTGGCCGCGTCCGGCTCGCCGTACTTGTCGAAGAAGGCGGTGTTGTGGCCGGTGATGCCGGCCGGGACGACCGAGTACAGCGGCTGGACGGTGTTGGCGTAGACGTCGCGGGCCAGCGCCTTGCGGTCCAGCAGCTGGGCGGCGGCCTGGCGGACGGCCTGGTTGCCGGCGGTGGCGTCCTTGGTGTTGAAGACCAGGTAGCGGGTCTCGCCGGTCTCGCCCTCGGCGACCTTGAGGTCGCCCTTGCCGGTCAGCTGGTCGGCCTTGATCTGGGTGGCCGCGGTGGGCTCCAGGCTGTTGTCGGCGAGGTCGATCTCGCCGCCGTCCAGCGCGGCCTTCAGCGCGTCCGGCTTGTCGAAGTAGCGCAGCACGAACTTGCTGTTCTGCAGCTGGGCCTCGCCCTTGTACTCGCCGTTGGCGGAGAGCGTGACCTTGCTGGGCGCGTTGTTGGCCGTCTCGACCGAGTCGATCTTGTACGGCCCGGAGCCGATCAGCTTGCTGTTGTCGAGCAGCTTGTCGGCCGGGAAGACCTGGTGGTCGACGATGGCGCCGGCGGCGGAGGCCAGCTTCGCCGGGAGCACCGCGTCCGGGGCGCTGAGGTGGAAGAGCACCTCGGCGTCGCCCTTGGCCTCCACCGACTTGATGGTGGCGAGCAGCGAGGACGGGCCGGACGGGTCGTTGATCTTCTTCATCCGGTCGACCGAGTACGCCACGTCCGCGGCGGTCAGCGGGTGCCCGTTGGAGAACTTCAGGCCGCTGCGCAGGGTGCAGTGGTAGGTCATGGTGTCCGCGCCGGTGAACTCGCAGGACTGCGCGGCGTCCGGCTGCGGCACGGTCGCGCCGGCCGGGAAGCGCAGCAGCGACTGGAAGGTGTTGTTGAGCACCAGCCAGGAGCCCGCGTCGTAGGCACCGGCCGGGTCCAGCACGCTGGTCACGTTGGTGGTACCCATGGTGATCGCGCCACCGCCCGAGTCGCCGCCCCCGGCGACCTTCTCCACGGAGGCGCAACCAGCGGCAGTGGTGGCGACCAGCGCGGCGCAGCTGAGCACGGCCAGGCGGTTGGGCATAGTCATGCGGGGTGAGTTCCTTACGCGAGCGGCCGGCCTGAGCCGGTGCCCTCGAGTCCTCCGCCGGGGGTGTGGCGGCTGTCCGCGAGGGGGTTGGTACGACCGTGATCGGACGTAGCCTGCCACATGGACCGCGTACGAATATCGGGCAGTCGTACAACCGGTGAACCGTCGAGCGGTACCCCGTTCGGAGGAATCGACGAGTTGTCAGGCAATGCCCGATTTCTCCCTGACCGCCGACCACCGTCCGTTGTCACAGCAGCGCGGTGCGGCAGCGGTTTTCACCCGAAGAGAGACCAATCTCACACCGGACGTCAGACCCGGGCCGCGGTGAGGCTCCGCAGCAGCTCCAGGTCGACCTGCTCCAGCGAGGAGAGCACGGTGCGGCCCGGCCCGGGCTCGATCACGGCCACCGAGGGCACCGCGATCACCGGGCAGCCGGCCGCCTCGGCGGCCAGCACGCCGGTCGGGGCGTCCTCGACCACCACGCAGCGGGCCGGCTCGGCGCCGAACCGGGCGACCGCCGCCAGGTACGGGTCCGGGTGCGGCTTGGTCCGCGCGACCTCGTCACCGGCCACCGTGAAGGCGAAGTGGTGGGCGCCCAGGCTCTCCAGCACGATGTCGATGATGTGCCGGTGCGAGGCGGACACCAGGGCGGCCGGGACGCCGTGCGCGTTCAGCGTGTTCAGCAGCAGCTCGGCCCCGGGCATCAGCGGCACGCCGCCGGCCAGCAGGTCCACGAAGCGCTGGTTGATCAGCACGGTCAGCTCGGCCGGCGAGAGGCTCACGCCGGTCCTGGCCACCAGGTAGTCGATCACGCGGGTCATCGGCCCGCCCACCACCCGGGCCCGGTCGGCCTGGTCGAGCCGGTGGCCCAGCTCGGCGAAGAGCGACGCCTCGGCCTGCCACCAGAAGTCCTCGGTGTCGACCAGAGTGCCGTCCATGTCGAGCAGGACCGCCTGCAGTCCGCTGCCCTCGCCGCCGCCGAGGCGGGTGGTGGTCGAGACGGTCGTCATGGATGTGGTCCTTCCCCAGGGGATGGCACAGGCCGGCCCGCTGGTGAGCGGACCGGCCCGTTCAGGATCATCAAGCTTACGCCCGGTCGGCACGGATGTGTCGAACGCTGCGCAGCGTACGGATTACCGCGCGTTGAAGTACTTCGCCTCGGGGTGGTGGATGACGATCGCGTCGGTGGACTGCTCGGGGTGCAGCTGGAACTCCTCGGAGAGCACCACGCCGATCCGCTCGGGCTTCAGCAGCTCGGCGATCTTGGCGCGGTCCTCCAGCTCCGGGCAGGCGCCGTAGCCGAGCGAGAAGCGCGCGCCCCGGTACTTCAGGGCGAACATGTCGCGCACGTCCTGCGGGTCCTCGTCGCCGAAGCCCAGCTCGAAGCGGACCCGGGCGTGCCAGAACTCGGCCAGCGCCTCGGCCAGCTGCACCGACAGGCCGTGCAGCTCCAGGTAGTCGCGGTAGGAGTTGGCGGCGAACAGCTCGTTCGCGGCCTCGGAGATCCGGTTGCCCATGGTGACCACCTGCAGCGCCACCACGTCCCGCTCGCCCGACTCCTCCGGGCGGAAGAAGTCCGCCAGGCACAGCCGGCGGCCGCGCCGCTGGCGCGGGAAGGTGAAGCGGGTGCGCTCCGAGCCGTCCTCGTTGTAGACGATCAGGTCGTCGCCCTTGGAGTTGGCCGGGAAGTAGCCGTAGATGACGGCCGGCTCCAGCCAGCCCTCGGTCTGCAGCCGGTCCAGCCACATCCGCAGCCGCGGCCGGCCCTCGGTCTCCACCAGCTCCTCGTACGAGGGGCCGCCGGAGCGGGCCGCCTTCAGGCCCCACTGGCCCTTGAACAGCGCGTCCTCGTCCAGCCAGGACGCGTAGTCCTGGAACGGGACGCCCTTGACGATCCGGTCGCCCCAGAACGGCGGCGCGGGCAGGCGGTTGTCCACCGCGACGTCCGAGCGGATCTGCCCGAGGTTGACCTCCTCCGGCTCCTCCACCTCGACCCGCGCGTGCCGGCGCTGGCGCAGCTCCGGCAGGGCCGCCCCGGGCACCCCGCGCTTGACCGCGACCAGCGCGTCCATCAGCTTCAGGCCCTCGAAGGCGTCCCGGGCGTAGCGGACCTCGCCCTGGTAGATCGCGTGCAGGTCCTGCTCCACGTACGCGCGGGTCAGCGCCGCGCCGCCGAGGATCACCGGGAAGTCGGCGGCCAGGCCGCGCTGGTTCAGCTCCTCCAGGTTCTCCTTCATGATCACCGTGGACTTCACCAGCAGGCCGGACATGCCGATCACGTCCGCCCGGTGCTCCTGCGCGGCCTCCAGGATCGCCGAGACCGGCTGCTTGATGCCCAGGTTGACCACGTTGTAGCCGTTGTTGGACAGGATGATGTCGACCAGGTTCTTGCCGATGTCGTGGACGTCGCCCTTCACGGTGGCCAGCACGATGGTGCCCTTGCCGTCCGCGTCGGACTTCTCCATGTGCGGCTCCAGGTGGGCCACCGCGGCCTTCATCACCTCGGCGGACTGGAGCACGAAGGGCAGCTGCATCTGGCCGGAGCCGAACAGCTCGCCGACCACCTTCATGCCGCTCAGCAGCGTCTGGTTGATGATCTCCAGCGCCGGACGGGTGGTCAGCGCCTCGTCCAGGTCGGCCTCCAGGCCGTTGCGCTCACCGTCGATGATCCGCTGCTGCAGGCGCTCCTCCAGCGGCATCGCCGCCAGCTCCTCCGCCTTGGACGCCTTCACCGAGGCCGAGCTGACGCCCTCGAAGAGCTGGAGCAGCTTCTGCAGCGGGTCGTAGCCCTCGGTCCGGCGGTCGTAGACCAGGTCCAGGGCGACCTGGCGCTGCTCCTCGGGGATCCGGGCCATCGGCAGGATCTTCGCCGCGTGCACGATCGCCGAGTCGAGACCGGCCTCCACGCACTCGTTCAGGAAGACCGAGTTGATCACCACGCGGGCGGCCGGGGAGAGGCCGAAGGAGATGTTGGACAGGCCCAGCGTGGTCTGCACCGCCGGGTGACGGCGCTTCAGCTCGCGGATCGCCTCGATGGTCTCGATGCCGTCCCGGCGGGACTCCTCCTGGCCGGTGCCCAGGGTGAAGGCCAGGCAGTCGACCAGGATCGAGCCCTCGTCGACGCCGTACTCGCCGGTCAGCTGGTCGATCAGCCGCTCGGCGATCGCGACCTTCTTCTCCGCGGTGCGGGCCTGGCCCTCCTCGTCGATGGTCAGCGCGATCAGGCCGGCGCCGTGCTCCCGGGCCAGCGAGGCGATCCGGCCGAACCGGGTCTGGGGGCCGTCACCGTCCTCGTAGTTGACCGAGTTGAGCACCGCGCGGCCGCCGAGGTGCTCCAGGCCGGCCCGCAGCACCTCCGGCTCGGTGGAGTCCAGCACGATCGGCAGGGTCGAGGCGGTCGCCAGCCGGGCGGCGACCTCCTTCATGTCCGCGACGCCGTCGCGGCCGACGTAGTCCACGCACAGGTCCAGCAGGTGGGCGCCCTCGCGGATCTGCTCGCGGGCGATCTCCACGCAGGCCTGCCAGTCGCCCGCCAGCATCGACTCGCGGAACTTCTTCGAGCCGTTGGCGTTGGTCCGCTCGCCGATCGCCAGGTACGAGGTGTCCTGGCGGAACGGCACCGGCTGGTACAGCGAGGCGGCGGCCGGCTCGGGCTGCGGGTCGCGGACGGCGATCGGCCGGCCCTGCACCCGCTCGACCACCTGGCGCAGGTGCTCGGGGGTGGTGCCGCAGCAGCCGCCGACCAGCGACAGGCCGTACTCCCGGGTGAAGGCGTCGTGCGCGTCCGCCAGCTCCTCGGGGCTCAGCGGGTAGTGCGCGCCGTCCTTGGTCAGCACCGGCAGGCCCGCGTTCGGCATGCAGGACAGGCCGATCCGGGCGTTCTTCGCCAGGTAGCGCAGGTGCTCGCTCATCTCGGCCGGGCCGGTGGCGCAGTTCATGCCGATGAAGTCGATGCCCAGCGGCTCCAGCGCGGTCAGCGCCGCGCCGATCTCCGAGCCCAGCAGCATGGTGCCGGTGGTCTCCACCGTGACCTGGGCCAGGATCGGCAGGTCCAGGCCCGCCTCGGCCAGCGCGTCCTTGATGCCCAGCACCGAGGCCTTGACCTGCAGCAGGTCCTGGCTGGTCTCCACCAGCAGCGCGTCCGCGCCGCCGGCGATCAGGCCCGCCGCGTTCAGCCTGAAGCCCTCGCGCAGCACGTCGAAGGTGGTGTGGCCGAGGGTGGGGAGCTTGGTGCCCGGGCCCATCGAACCCAGCACCCAGCGCTGCCGGCCGTCCTCGGCGCCGAAGGCGTCCGCCGTCTCGCGGGCGATCCGCGCGCCCGCCTCGGACAGCTCGAAGATCCGCTCGGGGATGTCGTACTCCCCCAGCGCCGCGTGGTTGGCGCCGAAGGTGTTGGTCTCCACGCAGTCCACGCCGACCGCGAAGTACGCCTCGTGCACCGAGCGCACGATGTCCGGGCGGGTGACGTTCAGGATCTCGTTGCAGCCCTCGAGCTGCTGGAAGTCCTCCAGCGTCGGGTCCTGCGCCTGGAGCATCGTGCCCATCGCGCCGTCGGCGACGACGACACGGGTGGCGAGCGCCTCGCGCAGCGCGCTCGCGCGCTGCTGGGGGCTGCTGGATGCGGGGACGACGGTGGCCATGGGGCTGCTCCCTGGGTGCGACGGCTGTCGGCTATGCGCCCCTCCGGAATCCGGGACGCACGCGGTCAGGGTATCCGGACCGGTGCCTCCGTACGGAACCCATTCCGCATCGTGGGCGTCCTGGTTCCACGAGGGATGGGGGTTGATCATGGGATTTCTGGCTTCACCGCTCACCAGGTGGCGGTCCTGGACACGCGGACGGCGGATCGGCGTGTCGCTCGCGGCGGTGCTCGCACTGGTGCTGCTGCCGGTCGCCGGAGCCGCCGGCGCGCTGCGTCTGGAGTACGCCGGCGACCCGGCCACCGACGCGCGGACCCGCGGGCGCGACGCGATCTGGCTCGGCCACGCCTGGGTCGACGGCCGCAAGGGGGACGCGGAGCTCGCCGCGCTCGCCCAGCGGATGGCCGGCACCGGCATCCGCGACCTGTACGTGCACACCGGGCCGCTGGCGCACGACGGCTCGCTCGACCCGGCGCTCTACCCGAAGGCGAAGGACTTCCTCGACCGGGCGCACCGGGCGCTGCCCGGGGTGCGGGTGCAGTCCTGGCTCGGCGACGTGGTCCGGCCCGAGAAGGACGGGCTGGACCTGGACCGCGCGGACGTCCGGGACCGGGTGACCGCCTCGGCCCGGCAGGTGCTGGACGTCGGCTTCGACGGGGTCCACTTCGACATGGAGCCGGTCCGGCCGGACTCGGCCGGGTTCCTCGCGCTGCTGGACCGGGTGCACGAGGTGACCCGGGCGGCGGACCGGCCGTTCTCGGTGGCCGCCCCGCAGATCGACCCGCTGCCCGGCCTGCACGTCATCACCACCGGTCTCAGCGGCCACGGCAAGTGGTGGTCCCAGTCGTACTTCGCCGAGGTCGCCCGGCGGGTCGACCAGGTCGCGGTGATGTCCTACGACACGGCGATGCCGGTGGAGTCGCTGTACGGCGGGTACGTCGCCCAGCAGACGAAGCTGGCCCTGGAGGTCACCCCGCCGTCGGTGGACCTGCTGATGGGCCTGCCCGCGTACTGGGACGACACCTCCGCGCACCGCGGCGCGGCCGAGACCGTCCGCGCGGCGGTCCGCGGCGCCCGGCTCGGCCTCGGGAAGAACGGCCGGGCCAACTTCGGCCTCGCGCTGTACGTCGACTTCACCGCCACCCCGGACCACTGGACGGCCTACCGCGACGGCTGGTGCTGACCGCCGGCCGGGTGAGCCCCCGGGCGGGGCGTCCGGGCGGGCCGGCCCACCCGTGCTGAGCTGGGCCGGAGAGTTTCCGTGCCCCGCCGGGAGGCGTCGTGCTCCGTCCGTCCGTTCCCGCCCGCGTGCTGACGGCCGTCGTCGCGGGACTGCTGCTCGGTGCCGCCGCCGCACCCGCCCGGGCGGCGGGCCCGACCCGGGTCGGCATCGAGGACCCGGCGCAGTACGTGGACCCGATGATCGGGACGCGCGCCGACGCCCCGTACTACGGCAACGGCGGCGCCGCCGGGGACACCTTCCCCGGCGCGACCGCCCCGCTGGGCATGGTCCAGTGGAGCCCCGACACCGTGATGTACCAGAACGGCGGCGGCTACAACCACGACGACAACCGGATCACCGGCTTCAGCCTGACCCACATCTCGGGCGCGGGCTGCCTCGACTACGGCACCACCCCGTTCATGCCGGCCCTCGACGACCTGCCGGTGGACGTCGCGACCTTCTCCCACGCGAACGAGTCGGCCGGCGCCGGCACGTACCGGGTGACCCTCGACAACGGCGTCACCACCGAACTGACCGCAGGCCTGCGGACCGGCGTCGCGCGCTTCGGCTTCCCGGCCGGGCACACCGGCGCGCTGACGATCGACGCCGGCCGGGCGTTCAACAGCGCCGAGGGGTCGCTCACCATCGGCACCGACTCGGTGTCCGGCTGGACCGAGAGCGGCGGCTTCTGCGGTACCGGCAACCGGTACCGGATCCACTTCCACGCCGTGTTCGACCGGCCGCTGCGCACCGCGGGCATCCTCGGCCCGGCCGGGGTCGGGCCGAGCGTGCTCAGCGCCACCGGCGGGACGACGGTCGCCCCGCGCACCCCCGGGCACCCGGTCGCCGGGCTGCCCGCCCCGACCGCTCCGCGGCCGGCGGAGGGCGGCGACCGGGCACCGGCCTCGTCCGGGGCGAAGGCGCTGATCGGCTTCGACCTGGACGCCTCCCGGACCGTCACCGTCCGGGTCGGGCTGTCCTTCGTCGACGTCGGGGGGGCCCGCGCCAACCTGGCGGAACAGCCCGCCGGCACCGGCTTCGACCGGGCCGCGGACGCCGCCCGGCAGGCCTGGAACGCCTGGCTCGGCCGGATCGCGGTCGGCGGCGGCACCACCGCGCAGCGGCGGGTGTTCTACACCGCGCTGTACCACTCGCTGCTGCACCCGTCCGTCCTCAGCGACGCCGACGGGCGCTACCCGGGCTTCGACAGCCGGATCCGGCGGGCCAGGCCCGGCCACACCCAGTACGCCACCTTCTCCGGCTGGGACGTCTACCGCAGCCAGATCCAGCTGGTCGCCCTGCTCGCCCCGCAGGAGGCCTCGGACATCGGGCAGTCGATCGTCGACCAGGCGGCGAGCGGCGGCTGGTTCGACCGCTGGACGGTGGCGAACGGGCCGACCGGGGTGATGGTCGGCGACCCGCTGCCCGCGATGGCCGCCACCCTCGCCGCGTTCGGCGCCACCGACTTCGACCGGGCCGGGCTGCTCGCCCGGGCGGTCGCCGGGCGCGGCGACGACCGGCAGCGCCCGGGCCACGACCCGTACGACACCGTCGGGTTCGTCCCGGTGGGCACGCCGGGCGTGGGCGGCCCGGTGTCGACCGCGCTGGAGTACACCACCACCGACTTCGCGCTCGCCCAGCTCGCCGCCCGGCTCGGCGACGCGGACACGTACGACCTGCTCGCCCACCGGGCCACCGGCTGGCGCAACCTCTTCAACGGCAGCAGCCGCTACCTCCAGCCGCGCCGCGCGGACCACGACTGGCCGGACTTCCGCCCGGACCAGCTCGACGGGTTCGTGGAGAGCAGCGCCGCCCAGTACACCTGGATGGTGCCCTACAACCACCGCGGGCTGTACGACGCGATGGGCGGCGACGGCGCGGTCCTCGCCCGGCTGGACGAGTTCTTCCGGGAGCTCAACGCCGGGGACCGCTCGATCCACGCCTACCTCGGCAACGAGCCCTCGTTCAACACCCCGTGGGCGTACGTGTACGCGGGCCGCCCGGACCGCGCCCAGGACGTGGTCCGGCGGGCGTTCACCGAACTGTTCGCCGACACCCCGGGCGGCGTGCCCGGCAACGACGACCTCGGCGCGATGTCGTCCTGGGCGGTGTGGGCCGGCCTCGGCATGTATCCGCAGGCCCCCGGCCGGGCCGAACTGGTACTGGCCAGTCCGCTGTTCCCGGCGATCACCGTGCGCCGGGGCAACGGCGCCACCATCGACATCACGGCCCCGGGGGCGTCCACGGCCACCCGCTACGTCCGGGCGCTGTCGGTGGACGGGACGCCCAGCGGACGGCCGTGGCTGAGCGAGGAGCTCGTCCGCGGCGGCGGGACGCTGTCGTACACGCTGGCCGACACCCCCGACCCGGGCTGGGGCAGCGCGCCCGAGAACCGGCCGCCCTCCTTCGACGTCGGCCCCGCGCAACCCCGGACCGGCCCGGTGACCGGACCCGGCGCCAAGTGCCTGGACGTCGACCGCAGCCGGACCGCGAACGGCACCCCCGTCCAGCTGTGGGACTGCAACGGCACCGACGCCCAGCAGTGGACGCTCGCCCCCGACGGCACCCTGCGGGCCCTCGGCAAGTGCCTGGACGTGGCCGCCAGCGGCACCGCCGACGCGACACCGGTCCGGCTGTGGGACTGCAACGGCACCGGCGCCCAGCAGTGGTGGCCGCGGGACGGGGCGCTGCGCAGCACCCCGTCCCCGCACTGCCTGGACTCCCCGCTGAGCGCGACCGCCGCCGGCACCCGGCTGCAGATCTGGACCTGCAACGGCACCGACGCCCAGCGCTGGACCCTCTGAGGGCCGGCCCGCCCCGCCCTCAGACCGCGCGGTGCAGGGCGATCAGCAGCCGCCAGCTGTGCCCCGCCAGGTCGGCCGCGCTGCCGGGCAGGCGCCCGTGCAGCCAGTCGGCGAGCAGGGCGGTGAAGGTGGCGGCGACCGCGGCGGCGACCACGTCCGGGTGGGCGGCGCCGCGCAGTTCGCGTTCGCGGCGGCTGCGCTCCCCCAGCTGCTGGTGCATCAGCTCGCCCAGCGGTCCGCCGCCGCCGGGCGTGAGCAGCGAGCGGTAGAGCGCGGCCCGCTCCCCCGCGCCGGTCAGGAACTCGACCAGGGCGGGCGGCGGCACGGCCGGGTCGGGCAGGCCCCGCCAGGCGTGCAGGGCGTCCACCGCGTCCCGGACGACCTCGCCGCAGGCGTCGACGGCGAGCGCCCGCAGGTCCTCGTAGTGCAGGTAGAAGGTGGCCCGGCCGACGCCGGCCCGGCGGGCCAGCGCGGAGACGCTGACCCGGTCCAGCGGCTGCCGCTCGCACTCGGCGAGCAGCGCGGCCCGCAGCGCCGCCCTGGTCCGCTCGGCCCGGGGGTCGCCCGCCCCGCCGCTCACCCCGGCGCTCACCCGGCCGCCACCACCGCGGCCAGCGCCAGGGCCCCGGGCAGCGCCTGCACCAGCAGGATCCGGCGGTTGGCGGTGGCGGCACCGTACAGGCCGGCGACGATCACGCAGGACAGGAAGAAGATCTGCACCTGGCGCCCGGTGGGGTCGTCGGCGAGCAGGCCCCAGAGCAGGCCGGCGGCCAGGAAGCCGTTGTACAGGCCCTGGTTGGCGGCGAGCGCCGCCGTGGCCCGGGCCATCTCCGCGTCGAACCCGTGCAGGTCGTGGCCCGGCCTGCGCTCCCAGAGGAACATCTCCAGCACCAGGATGTAGCCGTGCAGCGCGGCCACCAGCCCCACCAGCACGTTCGCGACCACCAACACCTGAGACTCCCTCGCCCTGGACAACTGTCCAGCAATCATAGACAGGTGTCCAGGACGAGAGCGTCATCGCCGATTTGCGCGATACACGTCAGAGTTTGCAGGAACGGCGGTCGACGGCTCAGCCCCGCTCGCGGGCCGGCGCGGTCGACCCGCGCACCACCAACTCCGGCTCGAACAGCAGCTCGTCATGGGTCACCCGGACCCCGGCGATCTCGCCGACCAGCAGATCCACCACCGCCCGGCCCATCGCCTCGATCGGCTGCCGGACCGTGGTCAGCGGCGGGTCCGTGCACATCATGAACGAGGAGTCGTCGTACCCGACCACCGACACGTCGTCCGGCACCGCCAGGCCCGCCCGGCGCACCGCGCGCACCGCACCGAGCGCCAGCGGGTCGCTCGCGCACACCACGCCGGTCACCCCCTGGCGCAGCAGCCGGGTGGTCGCCGCCTGCCCGCCCTCCAGGCTGAACAGCGCCCGCTCCACGTGCTGGTCCGGCAGCTCCAGGCCGAGCCGCTGCATGGTCGCGCGGGCCGCCGCCAGCTTGCGCTGCGAGGGCACATGGTCCGCCGGGCCGAGCACCAGGCCGATCCTCGTGTGCCCCAACTGCCGCAGGTGGCCCACCGCCTGCTCCACCGCCACCGCGTCGTCGCAGGACACCCGGGGGAAGTCCAGGTCCTCGATCGCCGCGTTCAGCAGCACGGTCGGCAGGCTGCGCTCGGCCAGCCGCTGGTAGTGGTCGTGCGGCGCGTCGCCCTGCGCGTACAGGCCGCCGAAGAAGACCACGCCCGACACGTGCTGCTCCAGCAGCAGGTCCACGTAGTCGGCCTCGGAGACCCCGCCCGCGGTCTGGGTGCACAGCACCGGCGTGAAGCCCTGGCCGGCCAGCGCACCGCCGACCGCCTCGGCGAACGCCGGGAAGATCGGGTTGCTCAGCTCCGGCAGGACCAGGCCGACCAGCCGGGCGCGCTCGCCGCGCAGCTGGGTCGGGCGCTCGTAGCCGAGCACGTCCAGGGCGGTCAGCACGGCGGCCCTGGTCGACTCGGAGACGCCCGGCTTCTCGTTCAGCACACGGCTGACGGTTGCCTCGCTCACTCCGACCTTCTTGGCCACCTCGGCAAGTCGTCGTGTCATGGCGGCGAGTGTACTGCAAACTACGCAAGCCGCTTGCGTTCGGTTGCAAATCACTCGGTCGAACCGGCTCCGACCGGTAATCTTGCTGCCTCGCACCGGCCAGGCGCGGGCCGCTCCACGGGCGCATCAATGCCCGTAGGCTGGGCAGGTAGGGAGGCGTGGAGCGAGGGTTCCACGCGTGGTGGAGGGAGACACTGGGTGATCGAGCTGGAAGACCTTCCCGAGTTGATCGACCCGGTGATGATCTGCGCCTTCGAGGGCTGGAACGACGCCGGGGACGCCGCCTCCGCGGCGCTCGGCCACCTGGACGACACCTGGGGCGGAAAGGTCTTCGCCGCGCTCGACGCGGAGGACTACTACGACTTCCAGGTCAACCGCCCCACCATCTGGCTGGACGGCGGCGTCCGCCGGATCACCTGGCCCACCACCCGGCTCTCGGTGGTCCGGGTCACCGAGCCCAAGACCCGCGACCTGGTGCTCGTCCGCGGCATCGAGCCCAGCATGCGTTGGCGCTCCTACTGCAACGAACTCCTCGGCTTCGCCCACGAACTCGGCGTCGAACTGGTCGTCATCCTCGGCGCGCTGCTCGGCGACACCCCGCACAGCCGGCCCGTCCCGGTCAGCGGCGTCACCTCCGACGCGGCGCTCGCCCGCACCCTCGACCTCGAGGAGAGCAAGTACGAGGGCCCGACCGGCATCGTCGGCGTGCTCCAGGAGGCCTGCGCGCACGCCGGCGTCCCCGCCGTGACCCTGTGGGCCGCCGTCCCGCACTACGTCGCCCAGCCGCCCAACCCCAAGGCCACCCTGGCGCTGATCAACAAGCTCGAGGACCTGCTCGACCTGCGCATCCCGCCGGGCGAGCTCACCGACGACTCCCGGGCCTGGCAGCTCGGCGTGGACCAGCTCGCCGCGGAGGACACCGAGGTCGCCGAGTACGTCCAGCAGTTGGAGGAGGCGCAGGACACCGCGGAGCTCCCCGAGGCGTCCGGCGACGCGATCGCCCGCGAGTTCGAGCGCTACCTCCGCCGCCGCGAGAACCTCGGCCCCACCGGCGAGAAGCCCATCACGGGCACCGGCCACGCGACGGACCGTCCCAAGGACGACGACGAAGAAGAGTAGAAGTGACGCGACAGGGGCTCGGGGAACCGCGAGGTTCCCCGAGCCCCTGGTGATTCAGAGCGCTACGCCGAGGAGGGCGTCGACGGTGCGGGAGACCAGGCCCGGGGCGCCGATGTCGGTGCCGCCGTCGGTCTCCTGGGTGGTGGCCCAGGCGTCGACCGCGGCGAGGGCGGCGGGGGCGTCCAGGTCGTTCGCGAGGGCCTCGCGGACCGCGGCGAGCATGCCCTCGGCCGACGGGCCGTCGGGGCGGGAGACGGCGGCGCGCCAGCGGGCCAGGCGGGCGGTGGCGGCGTCGAGGTCGCCGGTGGTCCACTCCCAGTCGCTGCGGTAGTGGTGGCCGAGCAGCGCGAGCCGGATCGCGGCCGGGTCGACGCCGTCGCGGCGCAGGGCGGAGACGAACACCAGGTTGCCGCGCGACTTGGACATCTTGTGGCCGTCCAGGCCGACCATGCCGGCGTGCACGTACGCCTGGGCGTACGGGTGCTCGCCGGTGGCGACCTGGGCGTGCGCGGCGCCCATCTCGTGGTGCGGGAAGGAGAGGTCGCTGCCGCCGCCCTGGATGTCGAAGGACATGCCGAGGAACTGCAGCGCGATGGCGACGCACTCGATGTGCCAGCCGGGCCGGCCGTGGCCGAGCTCGGTGTCCCAGGCGGGCTCGCCGGGGCGGGCGGCCATCCAGAGCATGGCGTCCAGCGGGTGCTTCTTGCCGGGGCGCTGCGGGTCGCCGCCGCGCTCGGCGAAGACCGGGAGCATCTCCTCGCGGCTGAGGCCGGAGACGCCGCCGAAGCGCGGGTCGGCGTCGGCGGAGAAGTAGATGTCCCCGTCGAGCTCGTACGCGGCGCCGCTCGCCAGCAGGTTCTTCACCAGCGGGACGATCCACGGGATGGACTCGACGGCGCCGACGTAGTGGGCCGGCGGGAGGATCCGCAGGGCGGTCATGTCCTCGCGGAACAGGGCGGTCTCGCGCTCGGCGAGTTCGGTCCAGTCCTGGCCGGTCTCGATGGCCCGCTCCAGCAGCGGGTCGTCGACGTCGGTGACGTTCTGTACGTAGAGGACGTCGTGGCCGGCGTCCTTCCAGACCCGCTGCACCAGGTCGAAGGTGTTGTAGGTGGCAGCGTGGCCCAGGTGGGTCGCGTCGTAGGGGGTGATGCCGCAGACGTACAGCCGGGCGGTCGGGCCGGTGGGCTCGACCGTTCTGACGGTGCCGGTGGCGGTGTCGTGGATGCGCAGGGGAAGCCCCTGACCGGGCAGGGCGGGAACCTCGGAGGCGGGCCAGGCATGCATGGCACCGACTCTAACCTTGCGATCATTTGAAAGACCAACCAGTTGACTGGATCGGCTGGATTCCGCTTCCGCCCGGTTTCGCTTCGGTATCAGACCGGCGGCCAGGGAATAGATGGCCAGTCAGCCGACGGCAGCGGGTGGCGTCCGGTCTCGGCGAGCCGGGCGGTCCGGGTCCGCAGGGCGTCCAGTTCGGCGGCGGTCAGGTGGGGGGCCAGCCGGGCGCCGAGCGGGCCGTCCAGGTCGGCGAGGAGGGCCTTCAGCACGGGGTGCGCCTCGTCCGGCAGCGGCTGGTCGGCCCAGCCCCAGAGCAGGGTGCGGAGCTTGTCCTCGGTGTTCAGGGTGACGCCGTGGTCGATGCCGTAGATCCGGCCGTCGGCCGCGCCGATCCAGTGGCCGCCCTTGCGGTCGGCGTTGTTGAGCACCGCGTCGAGCACCGCGAGCCGGCGCAGCCGCCGGTCGTCGCGGTGGACCAGCAGCGCGACCCGGCCCTCGCCGACCTCGGCGCGGACGATCGGCAGCCAGCCGTCCTCGGGCCCGGCCGGGTCCTGCAGGGCGAGCAGTTCGGGGGCCTCGGGGTCGGGTTCGATCCACAGCTGCACCATGCCGGGGCCGGCCGGGCCCTCGCGCAGCACGGTCGGCGGGACCAGCGCCCAGCCGGTGGCCGCGGCGATCTCGTACGCGGCGACCTCGCGGCCGGCCAGGGTGCCGTCGGGGAAGTCCCAGAGCGGGCGTTCGCCGGCCACCGGCTTGTAGACGCACGGCGCGGTCAGGCCGTCCAGGGTGACGGTGCAGTAGAGGACGGCGTTGGAGGCGTCGGTGAGCCGCCCGTGGATCTCCAGCACGCCCTCCCGCAGCAGGGCGAGCGCGGTGGCGGGGTCGGCGGCGAGGGCGGCGCTGGTGACCGGGTCGGTGCCCGGCAGCGCCTCCTCCGGCTCCTGCTCGTGCCCGCGTTCCGGCTCGTGCTCCTGCTCGGCGGCGTCCACGGTCAGCGCCGGTAGCCGTTCGCGCGGGGGCAGAGGTGGCCCTCGGGGTCGAGCGGCAGGTTGCAGAACGGGCAGGGCTTGCGGCCCGCGTCGACCAGCTCCAGGGCCCGCTTGGCGAACACCCGGGCCATCGCGCCGCTGAGCCGCACCCGCAGCATGTCGGGCCCGTCCTCGTCGTCGAAGGCGGTGCCCTCGTCCGTCTCCTCGACGTCCTCGGGCTCCTCGACGTACGCCTGCGCCTCGACCACCAGACACTCCTCGACGCCGTCCCAGGCGAGCGCCATGGTGCCGACCCGGAACTCCTGCTCCAGCGGCAGGTCCAGCGGAGCGCTGTCGATCAGGTCGGCGGGGGCGACCGCCGGGATGGCGGAGTCGCCGCCGGTGCGGCGCAGCGCCTCGTCCAGGACCTCCTCGATCCGCTCGGCGAGCGCCGCGACCTGCCCCTTCTCCAGCAGCACGCTGGTGATCCGGCCCCGCGAACTGGCCTGCAGGTAGAACGCCCGGGCACCGGGCTGGCCGACGGTGCCGGCCACGAATCGCTCGGGCTGGTCGTAGAAGAAGACCTGACGGGGCACGCTCTCGCTCCGGATCGGGACTGGCGAACGGGGGGTCTGGGCGGACGGGGCACGGAGTGCCGGTTCTTCCACCGCCACCCTACGCCGTACCGGTCTCCCCGCCGACCGTCGCGTCCCCCTCGCGCCCGGGCGCGTGCGCCGGGCCGCCGGGCCTCGGCGCCAGGCCGGACAGCCCGCCGGTGTCGCCGAGGCGCAGCAGGAACGGCCGGTGCGGGGTGTACCGGATCACGGTGACCGAGCAGGGCTCGACCGAGATCCGCTGGAAGTGGTCCAGGTGCAGGCCGAGCGCGTCGGCGACCACCGCCTTGATCACGTCGCCGTGGCTGGCGGCCAGCCAGACCGCGTCCGGGCCGTGCTCGACGGCGATCTTGTCGTTCCACTCGCGGACGGCGGTCACGGTGCGGTGGCTGAGCTCGCGCAGCGACTCGCCGCCGGGGAAGGCGGCCGCCGAGGCGTGGTCCTGGACGGTGCGCCACAGCGGCTCCTCGGCCAGCTCGCGCAGCGGGCGGCCGGTCCAGTCTCCGTAGTGGCACTCGCCGATCCGCTCGTCCAGCGCGGCGGCACCGAGCTCGGGCCGGGCGGCGAGCAGCGGCTCGACCGTCTGCCGGCAGCGCTCCAGCGGGCTGCTGACCACCTGCGCCAGCGGGATGCCGGCCAGCCGCCCGGGCAGCTCGGCGGCCTGCGCGCGCCCGGTCTCGTCGAGGTCGACGCCGGGCGTCCAGCCGGCCAGGATCCCGGCCGTGTTGGCGGTCGAACGGCCGTGGCGGACAAGCAGCAGCGTGGGCATGCGGCCAAGCCTACGGCGTGCCGCCCGCGGCGGTGGCGGGTACCGCCCTTCCTCCGCGCCTTCCCCGCGGCTTGCCCGGATGGGGCGCGCAGGCGGCCCGGGGCAGGCCACAATGACCCGCATGATCGTCGATTGCGCCACCTACCTGGACGGCCACCGCACCACGGGGCCCGCGGACTTCTCGGACGCCCTGGACGCGGTGCGCGCCGCCGGTGACGGCTTCGTCTGGATCGGCCTGTTCGAGCCCACCGCCGAGGAGTTCGAGCACGTCACCGCCGAGTTCGGCCTGCACCCGCTGGCCGTCGAGGACGTCGTCACCTCCCACCAGCGGCCCAAGCTGGACGTCTACGACGACTCGGTCTTCATGGTGGTCAAGACCGTCGGCCACCACGGCAACGGGCAGCCGATCTCGGTCGGCGAGGTGATGGTGATCCTCGGCGACGCGTACGTGATGACCGTGCGGCGCGGCAGGGACAGCCCGCTGAAGAACCTGCGGGCCGGGCTGGAGAAGCAGCCCGAACTGCTCCGCGAGGGCCCCGCCGCCGTCCTGTACGCGGTCTTCGACCTGGTCGTCGACAGCTACCTGGACGTGGCGGGCGCCCTCCAGGACGACCTGGACGAGCTGGAGGCCACCGTCTTCGCCCCCGGCCGGACCACGGGCCTGGCCGAGCAGATCTACGCCTTCAAGCGCCAGGTGGTCGCCTTCCGCCGGGGCACCCTGCCGCTCGCCGAACCCGCCCGCCGGCTCTCCGGGCAGGCCGCCCCCGCCTGGCCGTCGGCCTGGGTGCCGTTCGTGCCGGACGGGCTGCGCCCGTACTTCCGCGACGTCGCCGACCACCTCGCCAAGGTCAACGAGGCGGTCGACGGCCTGGACCGGCTGCTCACCGACATCCTCAGCGCCAACCTCGCCCAGGTGAGCGTCCAGCAGAACAGCGACATGCGGAAGATCTCCGCCTGGGCCGCCCTGGCCGCCGTCCCCACCATGATCGCCGGCATCTACGGCATGAACTTCGAGCACATGTGGGAGCTGCGGCAGCCCTGGGGCTATCCGGCCGCGGTCGGCGTGATGGCCGTGGTCTGCCTCTTCCTGCACCGCGTCTTCAAGCGCTCCGGCTGGCTGTAGCGGCCGCCCGCTACGCGAGGCCGGCGAGCTCCAGGGCCTCGATGCCGGTGCGCAGGGCGGTGACGCGCTCCTCCAGGCCGAAGCCGGAGGGGGCGAGGGTGAGGGTGGTGACGCCGGCGTCGGCGTAGGCCTGCATGCGGTCGGCGATCCGCTCCTTGGTACCGAGCAGGGCGGTGGCGTCGATCAGGTCGTGCGGGACGGCGGCCGCGGCGCCGGCGTAGTCCTTGGCGAGGTAGCGCTCCTGGATCTCGTCGGCGGCCTGCTCGTAGCCCATGCGGCGGGTGAGCTGGTTGTAGAAGTTCTTCTCCTTGCTGCCCATACCGCCGATGTAGAGCGCGGCGTAGGAGCGCAGGCCGTCGGCGGCGGCCTTGACGTCCTCGCCGACCGCCAGGTTGACGGTGGGGCAGAGGTCGAAGCCGTCCAGGGTGAGGCCGGCCTTGGCGCGGCCGGCGGCGAGCGGGTCGACGGAGAGGGCGGCGTGCTCGGGCGCGAAGAAGATGCCGAGCCAGCCGTCGGCGATCTCGCCGGTCTGTTCGAGGTTCTTGGGGCCGATCGCGGCGATGTACAGCGGGATGTGCTCGCGCACCGGGTGAACGGTGAGCTTCAGCGGCTTGCCGGGCCCGTCGGGCAGCGGAAGCGTCCAGTTCGCGCCCTGGTGGACCAGGCGCTCGCGGGACATCGCCTTGCGGATGATCTCCACGTACTCGCGGGTGCGGGCCAGCGGCTTGTCGAACTTGACGCCGTACCAGCCCTCCGAGACCTGCGGGCCGGAGACGCCGAGGCCCAGCCGGAAGCGGCCGCCGGAGAGGGTGTCCAGGGTGGCGGCGGTCATCGCGGTCATCGCGGGGGTGCGGGCCGGGATCTGGAAGATCGCCGAGCCGACGTCGATCCGCTCGGTCTTCGCCGCGACGAAGGAGAGCACGGTGGCGGCGTCCGAGCCGTACGCCTCGGCGGCCCAGCAGACGTCGTAGCCGAGCCGGTCCGCCTCCTGGGCGACGGCGATGTTGTCGGCGTCCATGCCCAGTCCCCAGTAACCGAGGTTGATACCCAGTCGCATCTGCGTGCCCAAGCCTTCCAGTCGGTGGTGCCGTCACCGTAGCCGCGGCGGCGCAGGTCATGCTACTGGCCGGTAGGCGTGGCCTGCGTCACGTCCCGCCGGCCCGCGTCTGCGGGTCGCACGGGAGCCGGCAGGAAACGCCGCTACGCTCAGCCAGCGGCGGGTGGAACCTCTCCCCACCTGCGCGTTCACCGCGAAAGACAGCCTACGGAGGCCAACCCGTGGAACAGCGACACCTCGGCCGGACGGGACTTCGGGTGTCCCGGCTCGGGCTCGGCACCATGACCTGGGGCCGGGACACCGACGAGCACGAGGCCGCTGAACAGCTCAAGGCCTTCGTCGACGCCGGCGGCACCCTGGTCGACACCGCCGACGTGTACGCCGACGGCGGCGCCGAGTACCTGCTCTCCCGGCTCACCGACGGGCTCGTCCCGCGCTCCGAACTGGTCATCGCCACCAAGGCCGGCTCGACCGGCGCCACCGGCCGCCGCTTCGACACCTCCCGCGGCCACCTGCTCTCCGCCCTGGACGCCTCGCTGCGCCGGCTCGGCACCGACTACGTCGACCTGTGGCAGGTCCACGCCTTCGACCCCGCCACCCCCGGCGAGGAGACCCTGCACGCGCTCGACCTGGCCGTCGCCTCCGGCCGGGCCCGGTACGTGGGTGTCTCCAACTACAGCGGCTGGCAGCTCGCCAAGGCCGCCGCCTGGCAGCTCGGCCACCCCGGGCGGGTGCCGCTGGCCGGGACGCAGATGGAGTACTCGCTGCTGCAGCGCGGCATCGAACGCGAGGTGCTGCCCGCCGCGCTGGACGCCGGGATCGGCGTGATCGCCTCCTCCGCGCTCGGCCGGGGCGTGCTCACCGGCAAGTACCGGCACGGCGTCCCGCCCGAGTCGCGTGGCGCCTCCCCGCACCTGGCCGGCTTCGTCCAGCCGTACCTCGGCGAGCGCTCCCGGCGGATCGTCGACGCCCTCGCCACCGCCGCCGACGGGCTCGCCTCCACCCCGCTGAAGGTCGCCCTCGCCTGGGTCCGCGACCGGCCCGGGGTGGCGAGCACGCTGCTCGGCGCCCGGACCGCCGCCCAGCTGCAGACATCACTGTCGGTCGAGGCCCTTACGCTTCCGGGTGAGATCCGCGGTGCGCTGGACGACGTGTCGGCCCCGACGCACCGCTACCCGGACCAGGGCTGGACGGAGCTGTAGGCGGCCGGCCGTAAGGAGTTTTGACCCATGACCGAAACCGGGCGCACGGCACCCGAGGAGCGGGCGGGCACGGTCGCCGCGCTCGCGGAGGCGATCCGCGCGGTCGGCACGTCCGAGACGGGTCAGGCCGGTCCGGCGGGCCCGGAGGCGCCGTCCGGCGGCGCGGTCACGGACGAGCAACGGGCCGCGGCGCTGAAGGCCACCACCGAGGTCCTCACCGCCGGCGGGGCGCCCGCCGCGCTGGCCGGCCCTGCGGTCGCGGAGCTCGGCGAGGGCGCGGCGCAGCTGCTGCGCGAGGACCCGTGGGCGGTGCTGGCGCTGCCCGGCGTCCGGCCCGAGCACGCGGACGGGTTCGCCCGCGGCCTGCTGGGCGCCGAGGCCGGCCCCGGGGACCCGCGGCGGGCGCAGGCCCTGGTGCCGTGGCTGCTGGAGCAGGCCGCGCTGCGCGGGCACTCGGCGCAGGAGATCGGCGAGGTGTCCGCCGGGCTGGAGCGGCTGGGGCTGCCCGATCCGGCGGCCGCGCTGCAGGCGGTGGTGGTCGACGGGCGGGTGATGGCGTTCCAGGAGGAGCTGCCGGGGCGTCCGGGCGCCGCCGCGGACGAGGACGAGGAGCCGCCGATGCGGACCGTCCTCGCGCTGGAGCGCCTGGCGCTGGCGGAGGAGAGCCTCGCGGACGGTCTCGTCCGGGTGATGTCCACGTTCGTGCCGGGCGACGACGAGGAGTACGGGGCGGCCCTGACGGGCGCTCCGGCGGAGGACACCGCCGAGGAGGCGGCCGACGCCGAACCGGACGCCGAGGACGGCGGAGCGGACGACGGTTCGGAGCCGGCCGGCGCGGACGACCGCGGCGCCCCGGTGCAGCCTGGTCCGGCGGCCTGGGAGGAGGCGGCGGGGGCGGCGGCGTCCTCCTCGGCCGCGGCGCTGATCCGGGCGGCGGCGGAGAGCGGCGTGGTGCTGCACACCGGCGGCGAGGCGGCGCGCGGCGAGGTCGCCGCGCTGCTGGCGGCGGCGCACGGGCTGGGCCTGCGCGCGTGGGCGGCGACCTGGACGGACCAGGGCCGGGACGGCCTGGTGGCGATGCTGCCGGAGGGCTCCCCCGCGCGGGAGCGGGTGGTGCCGCTGGGCGCGCTGCTGGCGGGCGCCGCCGGCCCGGGCCGGTCCGTGGACGGCACGCTGTCGCTGGACGTGCTGCTGGTGCTGGACGCGCCGCTGCTGGACGTGGAGCTCGCGGCGACCCTGCTGGAGTCGCTCGCGGACGGCACCCGGCTGGTGCTCAGCGGCGACCCGGGCCAGCTCTGGTCGGCGGGCCCCGGCCGGTTCTTCGCCGACCTGCTGGCGGCCAGGGCATGCCCGGCGGTGGCGTCCCGGACGCCGGACTTCGGGCCGATCGGCGAGCTGGTGTCGGGCATCGGCATCGGCGAGCTGTCGGCCGTCGAGGCGCCGGACAAGGAGGTGGTCATCCTCGGGGTGAAGGACGCCGGCGAGGCGGTGCACCGGGCGGTGCAGCTGCTGTCGGACTCCATTCCGCGCGCGCTGGGCATCCCGGCCGAGCAGACGGTGCTGCTGACGCCGGGCCACGGCGGCGCGGCCGGTACGCGGGCGCTGAACGCGGCGGCGAAGGCCCGGCTGAACCCCGGTCCGGGCCGGTTCGGCGGTTTCGACCCGGGCGACCGGGTGGTGCACTCCCCCGCGCTGGGCGTCAACGTCCCGGGCCGGGTGCTGGACGGCGACGCGGCCGGCCTGCACCTGGAGCTGAGCGACGGCGAGCGGCTGACGCTCTCGCCCGCGCAGGCGGCGAAGCTGCGGCACGGCTGGGCGGTCACCGCGCACCAGGCGGTCGGCCGGCGCTGGCCCGCCGTGGTGGCGGTGCTGCCGGAGGACGCGGCGGCCGGGCTGACCCGGCAGTGGGTGTACACGGCGTTCGGCCGGGCCGAGCGGCACCTGTCGGTGGTGCACGCCGCGGGCCCGGCGCTGGCCCAGGCGGTGGCCGAGCGGCCGGCCCAGGAGCGGACCACCCGGCTGCGGGCGATCCTGATCGAGCAGTAGCACAACGGGCCCGCCCACGGAGGGCGGGCCCGCGAGACGGCCCGAGGGGGCGTGCGGACGGCCCGCACGCCCCCTCGGTGTTCACGGCAGGACTCAGTCCTCGCCGTCCTCGGTCTCGTAGCCGTCCAGCTCGTCGTCGTAGACCTCGCTGACGTCGAAGCGGCAGATCAGCAGCTCCGGGTCGGCGCCCTCGAACGGCTCGGGCAGCCACTCGCCGGGCTCGCTCGGCTCGGTGGCGGAGACCCACAGCGTGGAGTCGCCCTCCTCCAGGCCGAACTCCTCCGCGCGGGCGGCGATCTCGTCCGGCTCGAACTCGCTGAACACCGCGCCGATCGCGGCGGTCACGCCGCCGTCCTCGCCGCCGCCGGGGGTGAGCTCGGCGTCGACCCGCTCGGCCTGCGCACGCAGCCGCTTCGGGTCGGTGATCAGGTAGTCCCGGCGGATCAGCACGCTGATCGCCTCCGGGTGGTCGGGGCCCCGGTACGTCCCGCCGGGCTCGTCGCCCGGCACCTCGAACGGGGTGACCTCGTCGTACACCTCGTACAGGATCTGGTCGTAGGCGATCGCCGCCGCAGCGAGCTCCTCGTAGGCGCTGACAACGGCGGGATCCCCGGCCTCGACGGTGCTGGAGACCGCCTGCAGGTGGCGGTCGATGGCGGCCTTGACCGCCTCGGCGGCGGCCCGTACCTCGGTAATGGTCAGCTGCGCGGCATCAGACATGGTGCAGACGCTATCCCCACCTGCCGACGACACGCACAGCGGTTGTCACCTACGGCCGTTAATTCACGACAAGTTCCGCCCTGATGTCCGATCCGGGTGGTTCTGTGCCGGTCGCGAAGCGGTCACGGCGAGCGTTCCCGCGGCCGGATCGGGTATCCCTCTCCTCGGTACCAAAACTGATTGACGGTCAGCTCGGACACCGGCGAGGCTCATGGTGGACGATCCGGCCGTGTCGGCCCCGAGTCGTACGCTTGCAGCAGCGCACAGCAGAGGAGACGCCTTGACGCGACCCAACCCGGTCCGGCAGCCGGAGTACGAGTACCAGTCGCTGCGCCTGCCGCGCGGCACCACCCGCAACGCCGCCCGGCAGCTCCTCACCGAGCACGCCGAGTACGGCCACTGGGAGCTGGACCGGCTGCGCCTCTACCCCGACGGCAGTCGGACGGTGCTGCTGCGCCGCCGCATCATCCGGCAGGTCCGCAGCAGCTGGTAGCGGGCACGCGGGTGGGCCTCCCGGGCGGGTGCCCGGAAGGCCCGGTGCGGCAGGCCGGAGGCCGGAGACCCCGGCCCGGACGCGCGAGCGCCGTCAGACCCCGGCGGAGACGCGGGAGCGCCGGTAGAGCACGCCGCCGCCGATCAGCAGCAGGGCGCCGGTCGGGGCGAGCAGCTCCAGGCCGGAGACGCCGGTGGAGGCCAGCCGGTCGCCGGCCGCGGTCTCGGCCGCGGCGGTGTCGACGGTGCGCGGGGTGGCCGTGGTGGTGGTCGACGAGGCCGGGACGACCCCGCTGTCCGGGGTGCCGCCGCCGGTGCGCGGGGTGCCGTTCGTCCCGCCCGGGGTCTCGGTGGCGGGCGGGGTGTGGTTGCCGCCGGTGGAGCCGGTGCCGGGGGGCGTCTGGGTGGCCGGCGGGGTGCGGTCGCCCGGGTGGCCGGGCGGGCAGTCGTCGCCGGGCGGGGTGGTGGGCGGCTTGTGGTGCGGGGCGGCGTGGTTGCCGCAGTCGTTGCCGAACGCGGGGTTGCCGATGCCGACCACGTTGACCGAGTTGCCGCACGCGTCGACCGGGGCGTTGATCGGGGCCTGGACGTTGTTGCCGGAGGCGACGCCGGGCGAGCCGGTGGTGGAGCCGCTCGCCGAGGAGCCGGCGTGGCTGCCGGAGCCGGTGTGCGAGCCGCCGGTGTGCGCGCCGCTCGTGTTGCCGCAGTTGTTGCCGAAGGCCGGGTTGAGCAGGCCGATCACGTTGATGGTGTTGCCGCAGGCGTTCACGGGGATGTCCACGGGCGCCTGGACCGCGTTGCCGGAGCCCACACCGGGCGAGCCGGCCGCGGCGCCCTGGGCGTCGCTCCCCGCCGCGTACGCGTAGCCTGCGGTCGAGGCCAGCACACTGCCGGTGGCCATGGCAGTGAGGAGGCCCTTCTTTGCGACCTGTCGCATTGACTCCCCTGATTTCTGATTGTCGGAATACTTGACGATTTCCTCGCCGGTACAGACACAACGACCTCCGGCGACAAAGGATCGGCCGGATTCCGCCCGTTCATCCGATCGGGTGAGAAAATCGAACGGCGTGGTGGTGAAGGCGAAAAGCACGCGCCCCCGAGCGGCGAATCCTCCGCTCGGGGGCGCGGGTGTCACGTGACCGTCGGCAGCGGACGGCCCCGGCTCAGAAGTTCTGGCAGTTGTTGCCGAACGCCGGGTTCAGCAGGCCGATCACGCTGATGGTGTTGCCGCAGACGTTGACCGGGACGTGGACCGGAACCTGGATCAGGTTGCCGGACAGCACGCCCGGGGAGTTGGTGGCGACACCGGCGGCGGACGCACCGCCGTGGGCGGCGGCGGCACCCGCGCCGGCGAGCACCAGGCCACCGGTGGCAGCGGCAACGGCAGCGATCTTCTTGGCCTTCATGTATTCCTCCTGGTCGATATCCGCAGCCCGCTTTCCCCCGGGCTGCATACGGGTGAACGAGGCGCCTTCGCAGGGGAAACGGAGGCGGCCACGGATTCACCCGCACCGGTGATAGGAAGAACGGATGATCGACCAGGAGGGCGGTCGGGACGGTCGGGACGTGCCTCAGCAGGCGTCGAGGAACCGGTCCAGCACCCGGACGCCGAACTTCAGGCCGTCCACCGGCACCCGCTCGTCCACGCCGTGGAACATGCCGGCGAAGTCCAGGTCCGGCGGCAGCTGCAGCGGCGCGAAGCCGAAGCAGCGGATGCCGAGGTCCTGGAAGGACTTGGCGTCCGTCCCGCCCGACAGGCAGTACGGCACCGCGCGGGCGATCGGGTCCTCGGCGCGCAGCGCGCTCTGCATGGCCTCCACCAGGTCGCCGTCGAAGCTGGTCTCCAGCGCCTTGTCGTAGTGCAGGCTCTCGCGCTTCACCCGGGGGCCGAGCACGCTGTCCAGCTCGGCCAGGAACTCCTCCTCGTAGCCGGGCAGGAAGCGGCCGTCCACGTGCGCGGTGGCCTGGCCCGGGATCACGTTCACCTTGTAGCCGGCGCCGAGCATGGTCGGCTGCGCGGTGTTGCGCAGCGTGGTGCCGATCATCTTGGCGATGCCGCCGAGCACCTTCAGCGTCTCGTCCATGTTCTCCGGGTCGAGCCGCACGCCCAGCGCGTCCGAGAGCTCGTCCAGGAAGGCCCGCACGGTCTTGGTGATCCGCAGCGGGAAGCGGTGCCGGCCGAGACGGGCGACCGCCTCGCACAGCTCGGTGATGGCGTTGTCGTCGTTCTCCATCGAACCGTGCCCGGCCCGGCCCTCGACGGTCAGACGCATCCAGTGCATGCCCTTCTCCGCCGTCTCCACCAGGTACAGCCGCACCTGGTCGTTGACGGTGAAGGAGAAGCCGCCGACCTCGCCGATCGCCTCGGTGACGCCCTCGAACAGGTCCGGGTGCTTGTCCACCAGGTAGCGGGCGCCGTACGTGCCGCCCGCCTCCTCGTCCGCGACGAACGCCAGCACCAGGTCGCGCGGGGGCTTGCGGCCGGTGCGCAGCCGGTCGCGGACCACCGCCAGGGTCATCGCGTCCATGTCCTTCATGTCCACCGCGCCGCGGCCCCAGACGCAGCCGTCGGCGATCTCCCCGGAGAAGGGGTGGTGGGTCCAGTCGTCGGCGTTGGCCGGAACCACGTCGGTGTGGCCGTGGATCAGCAGGCCCGGCCGCGACCGGTCCTCGCCCTCGATCCGCACCACGGTGGACGCCCGCCCCTTGGCGGACTCGTAGATCTTCGGCTCCAGCCCGAACTCGGCGAGCTGCTCGGCCACGTACTCGGCCGCCTTGCGCTCGCCCGGGCCCGAGCCGTCCCCGTAGTTGCTGGTGTCGATCCGGATCAGGTCACGGCAGATCTCGGCGACCTCCGACTCGGCCGTCACCGTACGTCCGCTGGCCTCGGTCATGCTTCCACCACGCTCCCACCTCGTCCTCAGCCCGCCCCGGGGCACCTGTCCGCCATCCTCTCCCAGCCCGCCGCCCGTCCCAAGGCCATTCCCGCAGTTCCCGACCCCGGTGCGGCCGCGGGGACGGTTTTGGGAGTCGCAGGCGATCACTGCTACTGTTACTCCTGTCAGCGCGGCACGGAGCCGCAACGACAGACACCTTGTCCGGGTGGCGGAATGGCAGACGCGCTAGCTTGAGGTGCTAGTGCCCTTTATCGGGCGTGGGGGTTCAAGTCCCCCCTCGGACACCACTGAAGGACCCCAGCGGAGCTGGGGTCCTTCTGCGTTTCAGTGCTCGGTGCGCCGACGGCGGGGCGGGGGCGGGAGGGCGTTGCGGTCGGCCTTGCCGTGCGCGGTGGTGGGGATCTCGGCGAGCGGGACGATCCTCGCCGGGACCATGTGCTCGGGCAGGTGCTCGGCGAGGTGCGCGCGCAGGCCGGCCTCGTCGAGGGCGTCCGGGGGCCCGTCGACGGGGACGGCGTAGGCGACCAGGGTGCGGCCCTCGCGCAGCACGGCGACGGCGTGGCGGACGGAGGGGTGGCGGCGCAAGGTCGCCTCGATCTCGCCGAGTTCGACGCGCTGGCCGCGGATCTTGACCTGGGTGTCGATCCGGCCGAGGTAGTCGAGGTGCCCCTCCGGGGCCCAGCGGGCCAGGTCCCCGGTGCGGTAGACCCGTTCGGTGCGGCCGGCGACCGGCAGGTCGACGAAGCGCTCGGCGGTGAGGTCGGGCCGCCCGGCGTAGCCCCGGGCCAGCGAGGGCCCGGCGAGCAGGAGTTCACCGGGGACGCCGACCGGGGCGAGCTCGCCGTACTCGTCCACGACGTAGGCGCGGACGTTGGAGAGCGGGCGGCCGATCGGGACCAGGTCGCCGGTCTCCCGCGGGCGGCACCGCCACCCGGTGACGTCGATGGTGGCCTCGGCGGGGCCGTACATGTTGTGCACCTCGGCCTGCGGCAGGGCGGCGGTCAGGGTGTCGGCGAGCCGCGGCGGCAGCGCCTCGCCGCCGCACAGGACGGTGCGCAGGGTGCTGCACTCCTCGACCCCGGGCTCGGTGACGAACAGGGCGAGCATCGACGGCACGAAGTGGACCATGGTGACGCCGTACCGCCTGACCAGCTCGACCAGGGCCTGCGGGTCGCGGTGCGCCTCCGGCGGCGCCACCGCGAGGGTGGCACCGGCGAGGAAGGCGAGCAGCAGTTCCCAGAGCGAGACGTCGAAGGTGTACGGGGTCTTCTGCAGCAGCACGTCGCCGGGGCCGAGCCGGTGGCGCTCCAGCATGCCGGCCAGCCGGTTGGCGAGGGCGGCGTGGGTCAGCTCGACGCCCTTGGGCTCGCCGGTCGAGCCGGAGGTGAAGATGACGCAGCAGAGCCCGTCGACGACGGACGGCCCGGCGGTGAGGGAGCGCCAGTCCACCGGGGCGCCGACCAGCGCGGTGCCGGTGACCGGGAGGACCGGGACCGGCAGGTCGTCGGGCAGCGGCGCGGCCCCGTCGGTGAGCAGCAGGGCGGCCCGGGTGGACTCCAGCATCCGGCGCAGCCGGGCCGGCGGGTGCTGCGGGTCGAGCGGGACGTACGCGGCGCCGGACAGCAGGATGCCGAGGACGGCGGTGACCAGCTCCGGGCCGCGCCGGGCGGCCAGGCCGACCGCCGTACCGGGGCCGATGCCGCGGCCCCTGAGCCGGCCGGCCAGCACGGCCGCGTCGTCCAGCAGTTGCCGGTAGGTGAGCGCGGTGTCGCCGTACCGCAGGGCGACGGCCTCGGGGGTGCGGGCGGCCTGGCGGCAGATCGCCTCGTGGACGGGGGTGCGCGGGGCCGGGGTCGGGTCGGGGTTGAAGCCGAGCAGCGTCCGGAGGTCGGTGCGGGCGGTCATCCGGCCACCACCTGGGCGGCGATGGCGCGCGGGGTCGGGGAGTCGGCGAGGGCGCCGATGTCGATCGGGGTGCCGAGCCGGCGCTGCACCTGGGAGATCATCCGGATGAAGAGCAGGGACTCGCCGCCCAGGGTGAAGAAGTCGGAGTCGGCGGCGACGTCGGGGACGCCGAGCAGGGTGCGCCAGATGTCGAGGACCAGGGCGAGCGGGTCGTCGGCGTCGACGGCGGCGGGGTCTGCGGCGTTGTCGGCCGCGGGGTCGGCAGACGCGGCCGGGGTCGGCGCGGCCAGCCAGTGCCGGGTGGCGGCGAAGGGGTGGGTGGGCAGGGCGACCCGGGCGGTGGGGGCGCCGGCCCGGACGGCGGCCCAGTCCAGGTCGACGCCGTGCGCCCAGAGCTGCCCGAGGCCGCCGAGCAGCTCACCGCGCCGGGGCTGCAGGGCGACGGTGGCGGCGTCCCGGACGGCCGGGATCTGCCGGGCGCTGCCGATCAGGCCGGTGCCCGGGCCGACCTCGACCAGGACCAGCCGGGAGCGGTCGGCGACCGCCTCCACTGCGGCCTGGTACCGGACCGGGCTGCGCAGTTGCCCGGCCCAGTAGCCCGGCGGGCGGATGCCGCCCTTGGGCAGCACCCGGCCGTCGACGGTGCTGACCACCGGGACGGTGGCGGGCCGGGCCGGGATGCCCGCGGCCACCGTGCCGAGCGCGGTGGCCGCCTCGGCCATCATCCGGGAGTGGAAGGCGCGGCGGGCGGGCAGCGGCCGGTGCGGCACGCCCTCGGCCGCCAGCCGGTCCTGCAGCAGCAGCATCGGCTCGACCGGTCCGGACACCACCGCGACCTCGGGGGCGTTGAGCGAGGCCAGGTCCAGCTCGGGCAGGCCGTCCAGGTGGCGGCGGACCACCGGCTCGGCGGCGAGGACGGCCAGCATCCTGCCCTCCGGGGCGCGCTGCATCAGCGACCCCCGCTCCGCCACCAGCCGGAGCATCTCGGTCAGCGCGAGCTCCCCGGCCAGGGCCGCGGCGGCGAACTCGCCCACCGAGTGGCCGATCAGCGCGGCCGGCCGCACCCCGAAGGAGAGCAGCAGGCGGCCCAGCGCGTACTCGTGCAGGACCAGCGCGGGCTGGGTGAGGTCGGTCCGGTGGACCAGCCCGTCCGGGTCGCTGCCGAGCAGCAGCTCGCGCAGGTCGACGCCGAGCAGGCCCCGGACGTGGTCGGCGCCCCGGTCGAGGTCGGCGGCGAAGCCCGGGTAGCGGTCGTACGGCCAGGCGGACATGCCGGGCGCCTCGGCGCCCTGGCCGGGGAAGAGCAGGACCACCTCGGGCCGGCGCAGCGCGGTGCGGCGGGGGGCCGCGGTCAGCGCCTTGGCCGCGGCCGCCGGGTCGCCGGCGAGGACGGCGAGGCGGTGCGGGAAGTGCCGGCGGTGCTCGCGGGTGGTCACCGCGACGTCGCGCAGCGGCAGTTCGGGGTGGTCGCGCAGGTGGGTCGCGAGCCGTTCGGCGGCGGTGCCCAGCGCCTCCTCGGTACGGGCGGAGACCACCAGCAGCTCCGGGTCCACGCCCGCTTCGGCGGGGGCGGGTTCGGCGGGCTCGGGAGACACTTCCTCGGTGAGGACGAGGTGGACGTTGGTGCCGCCCAGGCCGAAGGAGCTGACCGCGGCGCGGCGCGGCCGACCGGGGGTGGCGGGCCAGTCGCGGGCCACCGTGTCCACGGTGAACGGGCTCTTCGGGTCCAGCAGTTCGGCCCGCGGCTCGGTCAGCCCGGCCAGCGGAGGCAGCTGCCGGTGCCGCAGCGCCAGGACCGCCTTGATCAGGCCCGCCACACCGGCGGCCGCGGACAGGTGCCCGATGTTGGCCTTGACCGAGCCGAGCGAGCAGCCGGCCCCGGTGCCGCCGAACACCTCGTGCAGGGCGGCGAGTTCGATCGCGTCGCCGACCTCGGTGGCGGTGCCGTGCGCCTCCAGGTAGCCGACCGTGCCCGGATCCACCCCGGCCGCCGCGTACGCCCGGGCCAGCACGTCGACCTGGCCCGCCACCCCCGGCGCGGTGTAACCCACCTTGGCGGCACCGTCGTTGTTGACCGCGGACCCGGAGATCAGCGCGAGCACCAGGTCGCCGTCCCGGCGGGCGTCCTCGGCGCGCTTGAGCGCCACCATGCCCACACCGCTGCCGGGCACGGTGCCGTTGGCGCCCGCGTCGAACGGACGGCAGCTGCCGTCCGGCGACATGATGCCCTTCGGCTCGTACTGGTAGCCGGACTCCTGCGGCAGCGCGAGGTAGGCGCCGCCGGCCAGGGCCACGTCGCAGTCGCCCGTGCGCAGGCTCTGGCAGGCCAGGTGCACGGCGGTCAGCGAGGTGGAACAGGCGGTCTGGACGGTGATCGCCGGGCCGCCGAGACCCAGCCGGTACGCGATCCGGGTCGCCAGGTGGTCCTTCTCGTTGGTGAGGACCACGGACAGCAGCCCGTCCGTCTCCAGCACCTCCGGATCGGCCAGGACGTGCTGCTGCAGGTAGTAGTTGAAGCCCGCACCGGCGAACACCCCGACCCGGCCGGGCACGCCGTCGGTGAGCAGGCCCGCGGACTCCAGCGCCTCCCAGGCGGTCTGCAACAACAGCCGCTGCTGGGGGTCCATCAGGTCCGCCTCGCGCGGCGGAACACCGAAGAACGCGGAGTCGAACAGCTCCGGGTCGGCCACGGCACCGCGCACCGGAACGTAGCCCGGGTCGTCCACCCGCTCGGCGGGCACCCCCGCGGCCAGCAGCTCGGCCCGGCCGAGCCGGCTCACGGTGACCCGACCGGCCAGCACGTTCGACCAGTACGCATCCAGGTCGGCGGCGCCGGGGAACCGGCCGGCCATGCCGACGACGGCGATCTCCTGGCTCATCTCGGAACTCCCGTGGTCGTCGTGCGCAGGTGGGCGGCCAGGGCCTGCACGGAGGGGAAGCGGTAGAGGTCGGTCAGCGGGATCGGCCGGCCGCCGAGCCGCTCCTGGAGCCGGCGGCGGACCAGCGCCACGCCCAGCGAGTCGCCGCCCACGTCGAAGAAGCCCTCGTCCGGGTCGAAGTCGTCGGTGCCCAGCACCTCGGCCCAAGCCTCGGAGATCAGCTCCTCCAGGTCGGCGGCGGGCACGGCGGTGGGCACGGCGGCGGGGGCGGATGCGGTCTCGGGCGGTGGTGCGGTGAGCGTGGACGGCGCGGTGAGAGCGGGTGGTGCGGTGAGGAAGGGCGGTGCGGCGAGGGCGGCGAGGGCGCGCAGGTCGACCTTGCCGTTGCGGTCCAGCGGGAAGGCATCCACGGCGAGCCAGCGCTGCGGGCGCTCGTACGGGGCGAGGCCGGGTTCGACCGCCTCGCGGACCGCGGCCAGCAGCCCGTCCGGGGCCTTGACCGCGGCGCACAGCCGCTCGGCGGCCAGGAACACCACGGCGTCCAGCACCCCGGGCTGCTCCCGGATCCGGCGCTCCACGGCCACCGGTTCGACCCGGTGACCGGCGATCTTCACCTGCCGGTCCGCCCGGCCCAGGAAGCGCAGCCGGCCGTCGGCACCCCAGCGGACCAGGTCTCCGGTCCGGTACTCGCGGAGCCCCGCGAGGTCGGTGAACACCTCGGCGGTGCGCTCCGGATCGCCCAGGTAGCCGTCGGCCAGACCCGCACCCGCGGCACGCAGTTCGCCGACCGCGCCCGGCGGCACCGGGCGGCCGGCGGCGTCCACGATCCGCAGCGCCGTACCGCGCACCGGGGAGCCGATCGGGAACGGGTCGGGCACCTCGTGCGCGCCGTCCGCGTGGCAGACCGCGGTGAACGTGGTGTTCTCGGTCGGGCCGTAACCGTTGGTGACCCGGAGGCCGGTGCACCGGCGCAGCACCCGGCGGACGTGGTCCGGCGAGACCACGCCGCCGCCGGTGAACAGCTGCCGCAGGCCCGCGAACGCCTCCGGGCGGTGGTCCGCGACCAGGTGGAACAGGCCGGAGGTCAGCCAGGCGTGGGTGGTGCCGGAGGCCGGCAGGAACGCGGCCAGGCCGGCGGGGGTCGGCTCCTCGGGCGGGTGGACGACCACCGTGCCACCGGTGGCGAGCGGGACCAGCAGCTCCAGGGTGGAGGCGTCGAACGCGAGCGGGGAGAGCCGCAGCATCCGGACACCGGCGGCGGGGTCGGCGAACAGCCGCTCGTCGTCGGCCAGTCGCAACACCGCGCGGTGCGGCACGACGACGCCCTTGGGCTCGCCGGTGGTGCCGGAGGTGAAGGAGATGTACGCCGCCGCCCCGGCACGGGCGCCGGCAGCAGCCGGAACCCCCTCCGGGAGGAGGGCCACCGGGGATCCCTGCGGGACGGCAGGCGTGCCGCCTGACGACGGACCGGCCAGAACGGCCGGGACGGCGGCTGCGTGGTCGGCCGCTGTGGGCTGGGCCGGCTCCGGGAAGGTGGCGGGTGGGCAGGTGGGGACGGCGGTGAGGGCGGGGTCGTCGGGGGTGCCGCCGATGCGGGCGGTGGGGGTGGTGGTGGCGGCGATCCGGGCACGGCGGTCGGCGGGGACGCCGGGGTCGACGGCGACGTAGGCGGCGGGCAGGCTGAGCACGCCGAGGACGGCGACGGCCTCGGCCGCGGAGCGGGGCAGTTCCAGCACCACCCGGTCGCCGGGGCGGACGCCGACCTCGCGCAGCCGCTCGGCCTGGGCGAGGGCGTGGGCATGGAGTTGACGGTACGTCAGAGTGACACCGGCATACGGGTCGTCGACGGCGAGCGCGTCGGGCCGGCTCGCGGCCTGCTGCTCGAAGCGGGTCCACAGGTCGTCGTCGGTGGCGAACGGGGTGCCGTCGCCGAGTTCGGCGAGTCTGCGGTGCTGGGCGGCGGAGAGGCCGGTGACCTCGTCGATCGGCCGGTCGGGCCGGGCGGCGAGTTCGGCGAGGACGGCCCGGAAGGATTCGGTGAGCTCGCCGGCGTCGGCCGCGCTCTGGGCGGAGCTCGCGTACTCCACGGCCAGGCGGGGCCGCCGCGACCAGTCCTGGACGAACAGCAGGGCGTCGAAGACCGATCCGTGGCAGTGGCCCTCGTGCACCTGCCACCGGCTGCCGTCCGCCGTGTCGAAGCTGTCGGGGACCAGGTCGTGGTGGGCGGCGAAGCCGATCTGGGCGACCGGGTTGCGGCTGCCGTCGACCTCTCCGGCGAGGGCGCCGACGACGTGGGCGAAGGGCAGGTCGGCGTCGGTGACGGCGTCGGCGAGCGCGGCGGCGGTGGCGCGGACGTAGTCGGTGGCGGTCTGCCGCCCGCCGGTGCGGCAGCGGACCGGGACGATCCGGGTGCAGAGGGCGACGAGGTCGGCCATGCCGGCCTCGGACCGGCCGGAGGCGGCGACGCCGAGCAACAGGTCATCAGTGGCGGCGCGGCGGGCGGCGGCGAGGGCCCAGGCGGCGAGCAGGACGGAGGTGACGGTGGTGCGGGCGTGCCGGGCGAGCCGTTCGACGGCGTCGGCGAGCGCGGGTTCGAGTGCGAGGAGCAGCCGTTCGCCGCGTCCGTCGGCCTCCTCGGCGCGGGGGTGGTCGCCGGGGAGGGCGGCGACCAGCGGGGCGCCGGCCAGCCTGGCGGTGACCCGGTCGGTGGCGGCGGCGAGCGTGCCGTCGGCCTCCTTGGCGGCGAGCCGGGTGGCGGTCCAGTCCGGGGAGGGCGCGGTGGCGGGCAGCACGGCCGGGCCGTCCTGGTGGAGCCGGGCGAACTCGCGCCACAGCACGCCGATGCTCCAGCCGTCGGCCAGCACGTGGTGCACCAGGACGGTGAGCAGGGTCCGCTCCCCCGTGTCGGTGCGGACGAAGACCACCGGCGGCTGTTCGAAAGGGCGCAGCAGTTCGGCGGCGCGCCGTCCGTACAGCTCGTGGACGGCGCGGACAGGGTCGGTGCCGTCGGGCAGTCGCTGGTGGAGCAGGCGCGGGGTGTGGCCGGCGGGCAGGACGGTCCGGCGGGCGCCCCCGGCGTGCTCGGTGAACAGGGTGCGCAGCGACTCGTGCCGGGCGGTGAGGGCGTGAAGGGCGGCCTGCGTGCGGTCGGGGTCGAGCGGGCCGTCCGGCTGCAGGGTGAACATCAGGTGGTAGGCCTGGTCGCGGCCGGCCAGGTGGGCGGCGAGCATGGCCTTCTGACCGGGCAGCAGCTCCCGGTCGCGGGGTTCGGCGCCGGCCGGGCGCGGGGCGGGGTCGGTGCGGACGTACGCCCGGGCTCCGGCCAGCGCCTCGGCCAGCGGGAGGGTGCCGAGCAGCCGGGCCACCTCGACGTCCCGGGCGAGGTGGCGCTGGCCGTCCGCGGTGAGGGCGATGGCCTGCAGGGAGGTGCCGCCGAGCGCGGTGAAGGACTCCTGCCGGGAGCGGGCCGCGACCTCCTCGGCCGGGAGGCCGAGGAGGTCGACGAGCAGCGGGATCCACGCGGCGAGCGGGGTCCGGGTGTCGAGCGGGGTGTCCGGCACGGTCATGCCCGGCCGCCTTCGGCGACGCGCTCCGGCGCGGCCTGGACGGCGACGGCCAGCAGGTCGCCGTAGCGCGGGTTCTCCAGCACGTCGGTGAGCTCGACGGCGAGGCCGAGGTCCTGCCGGATCAGGGTGGACAGCCGGAGTGCGGCGAGCGAGTGCCCGCCGAGGTCGAAGAAGTCGTCGTCGGGGTCGACCTCGTCGACGCCGAGGACCTCCATCCAGAGCTGCGCGAACCCGGTGGCGGGTGCCGTGTCCTGGTGCTCTCTCATCACGGGTGCCTCTCCGTGGTCGCGGTGGGGATGTCGAGGTAGTGGCGGGTGGGGGTGAAGGAGTAGCCGGGGGCGGGGATCCGGCGCAGTCCCCGGTCGAGTTCGGGGTCCCAGGGCCCGCCGATGCCCATCTCCCAGAGCAGGCCGACGGTGGCGAGCAGCCGGTCGTAGCCGTTGGAGAGCGGTGGCAGCTCCACGTCGACGCGGGCCAGCGCCTGGGTGTTGATCTCCACCCAGGCGGCCACGTCGGGCCCGGTGTCCGGCTGTCTGAACTCGCGGTCGTGCGGTTCGTACAGCCGGGCCGTCCAGTAGTCGAGGTCGGCGGCCTGGTCGGCGCCGACGGGGGTGCCGTCCGGGGTGTACAGCGGGACGGCGGCCGGGGCGGGGCGGATGCCGTCGCGCGGCCGGCGCAGGACGAGGCCGATCGCTTCGGTGAAGGTCAGCACCTCGGCGGCGCAGGCCGCGGAGAGTGCGCCGATGCCCTGGCCGGTCAGGGCCGCCGGGCGGACGCCGCGCCGGCGCAGCGCGTCCACCCAGCCCATGGCGAGCGCGAACCGGAGCGCCAGGTGCCGGGTGTCGTGGTCGTACTCGCCCTCGGGGAGCCGCAGTTCGGCGTAGCCCCGGTCGACGATCGCCCGGAAGTGCGGGTCCAGGTTGTAGGTGTGCGGGCTGCCGGGCACCCGGCCGCCGCCGGTGAAGTAGTAGGCGACGCCGCGCTCGGCGTTGTGCGGGCGGGCCCGGCGGACCGGGCGGAGCGGCTTGAGCTCCTCGTCGGGGGTGCGGACCAGGCAGCCGCGCCAGGGGAACTCGACCCGGCCGGTGCGGAGGGTGAAGCCGAGGTCGGGCAGGTCCTCGGGGGGCAGGTCGGCGAGGTGCTCGTTCAGCCGCGCCAGTCCGCGGGTGGCGGCGTCCTCGGTCTTCGCGGAGACCAGCACCAGTTCGCTGGCGGGGCGGCGCCGGCGGCCGGTCCGGTGGACGGGCGGGGCCTCCTCCAGCACGACGTGGGTGTTGGTGCCGCCAATGCCGAAGGAGCTGACGCCGGCCCGGCGGATCCCGTCGATCGCGGGCCACTCGGCGGCCTCGGTGGGCACGTAGAGCACCGACTTGTCCAGGTCCAGGGCCGGGTTGGCCTCGGTGAAGCGGGCGACCGGCGGGATGGTCCGGTGCCGCAGGGCGAGGACGGTCTTCACGAGGCCGGCCACGCCGGCCGCGGTGTCCAGGTGCCCCATGATCGACTTGAGCGCGCCGAGTGCGACCGGCTGCCGGTCCGGCCGGTCGGTGTCGAAGACCGCGCGCAGCGCGGAGACCTCGATCGGGTCGCCGAGGATGGTGCCGGTGCCGTGCGCCTCGATCAGGCCGACGGCGTCCGGTTCGAGGCCGGCGACGGCCAGCGCGGCGCGGATCGCGGCGGCCTGGCCGTCGGCGCCGGGGGCGGTGAAGCCCGCCTTGCGGGATCCGTCGTTGAGCGCGGCGGTGCCGGCGATCACCGCGTGCACGGTGTCGCCGTCCCGGAGCGCGTCCTCCAGCCTCTTGAGCACGACGACGGCGCCGCCGTCCGCGCCCACGGTGCCCCGGGCGGCGCGGTCGAACGGCCGGCAGCGGCCGTCGGGCGAGAGGATCCCGCCGGGTTCGTGGAGGTGGCCGCGCCGGGTGGGCGGGGCGACCGAGGCGGCGCCGGCCAGGGCGAGGTCGGCCTCGTAGGTGAGCAGGTTCTGCACCGCCAGGTGGACCGCGACCAGCGAGGTGGAGCAGGCGGTCTGGACGGTGAACGCGGCGCCCTGGAGGTTGAGCTTGTAGGCGATCCGGGTGGCGGCGTAGTCCTTGTCGCTGGAGCTGAGGATCTGCAGGCCGCCCGCGGCCTTCACGGCGCGCTTGTTGGGCCACAGGACGTCGAGCAGGTAGGCGTTCAGTCCGGTGCCGACGTGCACGGCGACCCGGTTGCCGTCCGGGGCGATCGGCGGGTGGCCGGCGTGTTCCAGGGCGCTCCAGGCACACTCCAGCAGGACGCGCTGCTGCGGGTCCATCAGGACGCTGTCCTGCGGCGAGTAGCCGAACAGCCGGCCGTCGAAGCAGTCGTGGTCCTCGATCACCGAGCGGGCGGGGACGAAGTCCGGGTGGTCGATCACCTCCTCCGGGCAGCCCCAGCCCCGCAGCTGCTCGCGGTCGAAGAAGCTCATCGCCTCGACGCCGTGCTCGATGTTGTGCCAGAAGCGGTCCAGGTCCCGTCCGGCGCCGGGCAGCCGGATCCCCATCCCGATGATGGCGATCCGGTCCTGTCCCAGGTCGTCAGGCATGCTCGTCCCCTCTGCTCAGTCGCCGCCGGCGGGCGAGCTGTTCGCGGCCCTGCCGGCGTTGTGCGAGCTGTTCGTCGGCGGCGGGCGCGGTCGGCGCCGGCCGGAAGTGGGCGGCGCAGGCCGCCGCCGTGCCGAAGCGGAAGAGGTCGGTCACCGAGATCTCCAGGCCGATCTCCGCCATCCGCTGCTGCACCGTGATCAGGGCGAAGCTGTGGCCGCCCACGTCGAAGAAGTTGTCGCCGGCCTCCAGGTCCGGGCGACGCAGCACCTCGGCCCAGATCGCCCGGATCCGCTCGGTCAGTGACCGGTCGCCGGACCGGTGCTCGGCGGACGCGGCGGACGCGGGAGCCGGGGCGGCCGGGGCGGGGCCGGCGGCCTCGGCGAGCAGCCGCCGGGAGTCGATCTTCCCGTTGGCGTTCAGCGGGATCCGCTCCACCGGGACGATCCGGGAGGGCACCAGGTAGCCGGGGAGCTCCTCGCGGACCAGGGCGCGCAGTTCGCGTTCCCCGAGGGCGGGGTCCGCGACCACGAAGGCGACCAGTTCGTCGGCCTCGGCCGCGGCCACGCAGGAGCGCACGCCCGCCTGGCGCAGGAACGCGGCCTCCACGTCGGCGAGTTCCACCCGGAAGCCGCGGATCTTGACCTGGGCGTCCTCCCGGCCGAGGTAGACCAGCCGCCCGTCCGGCGCCCACAGCGCGAGGTCGCCGGTCCGGTAGAGGGTGCCCGGGGCGTACGGGTCGGCGCCGAAGCGGGCGGCGGTGAGCTCGGGCATGCCGAGGTACCCGGCGGCGACCAGGTCGCCGCCGACGTACAGCTCGCCGGGCACGTTGACGCCGGTGGGCCGCCGCCGGCCGTCCAGGACGTAGCAGCGGGCGGAGGGCAGCGGCACGCCGATGTCGCCGTCCCGCACCTCGCCGAGGTCGGCGGCCGGGACCTGGGCGACGGTGACGTGGATGGTGCCCTCGGTGATCCCGTACATGTTGACGAAGACCGCGGGCATCCGCTCCGGGTCGACCAGCGAGGCCAGTCGGGACCAGCTCAGCGCCTCGCCCGCCAGCACCACGTACCGCACCGGGGACTTGCCCGGTCCGAGCGTGTCGAAGAACGGCGGGAGCAGGCGGTAGAGGGCGCCGGGGGTGAGGCTGAGCACCGTGACCTGCTCGGTGTGCGCCAGCCGGGCCAGCCGCGACGGGTCGACCAGGTCGGCCTGGTCGGCGACGACCAGCCGGGCGCCGGAGGACAGCGCGCCCCACATCTCCCAGACCGAGACGTCGAAGGAGAAGGAGTGGGCGCCCAGCCAGCGGTCGCCGGGGCCGGTCTCCAGGCCGGCCGGGGTGGGGTCGCAGAGCGCGTTCAGGCCGCGGTGACGGACCATCACGCCCTTGGGCACGCCGGTGGAGCCGGAGGTGTAGATGAGGTAGGCGAGGTCGTCCGGCGCGGGCAGCGCCCCGTCCGCCGGGGTCGGCCCGTCCAGGGTGGTGGCGTCCAGCAGGGTGCGCTCCCCCGCCAGCTCGCGGGCCGGGCCGAGGGTTGCGGGCTCGACCAGCAGGGTGGCGGGCGCGGCGCTGGCCAGGATCAGTTCCAGCCGCGGCCGGGGGTACTCGGGGTCGAGCGGGACGTACACCCCGCCGGCCTTCCACACGCCGAGGATCGCGGCGACCACGACGGGCGAGCGGCCGAGCAGCAGGCCGACCCGGTCGCCGCGGCCCACGCCGGCGGCGGCCAGCCCGGCGGCGATCCGGTCGGACCAGCGGTCCAGTTCGCCGTACGAGACGCTCGTCCCCCGGTGCACCAGCGCCACCGCGTCCGGGGTACGGGCCGCGTGGCCGACGAACGCGCCCAGGACGGAGGGGTGTTCGGCCGCCCGCTCGGGGACGGGCGGGTTCCACCCGACGGTGAGGCGGTGGTGCTCGTCCGGCGCGACCAGGTCCGGCTCGCCGTCGCCGACGACGGCGGCGAGCAGGGTGTGGTACTGGTCCAACAGCCGTTCGGCGGTGGCCGGTTCGAACAGCTCGGTGGAGTACTCGACGCGCAGGAACGGGGTCCGGGTCGAGACGTCCAGGGTGAGCGCGAGGTCGAACTTGGCCGCCTCGATCTCCACGTCCACCTCGGTGGTGCGCAGCCCGGCGAACTCCGGCACGGTGAAGCTGAAGTTCTGCACCGTCAGCATGGTCTGGAACAGCGGCGCGTGGCTGAGCTGCCGCTCCCCGCCGACGGCCCGCACGATCTGCTCGAACGGCACGTCCTGGTGGCCCAGCGCGGTGAGCGCGGTGCGCCAGGTGCGGGCGGTCAGCGCGGCGAAGTCCGGGTCCCCGGTGAGGTCGACCCGGATCGGCAGGGTGTTGACCAGGCAGCCGACCAGCCGCTCCTCCTCCTCGTCCAGCCGGTTGGCGACCGGGACGCCGATCACCACCTCCTGCTGCCGGGCGTACGCGGCCAGCACCTTGGCGTACGCGGTGAGCGCGACGCCGAACAGGGTCGTGCCGCGCTCCTTGGCCCAGGCGGTCAGGGCGCCGATCAGCTCCGGATCGACGGGGCGGCGCAGCACCGCGCCGGCGAAGCTCAGCACGCCCGGCCGGGGGTGGTCGGTGCGGAGGGTCAGCCGGGGCGCGTCGGCCAGCGTCCGGTGCCAGTGGTCGAGCCGCCGGGTGTTCTTCGACCAGAGCGCGCGCTGCGCCCGGGCGTAGTCCAGGTAGCTCGGTCCGGCGGGCGCGCCGGCGCCGGTGGAGTACTCCTCGGCGAGGTCGTCGAGGAGCAGCCCGACCGCCCAGCCGTCGCAGGCGATGTGGTGGACCAGCACCACCAGGGCGTGCTGGTCCGCGGTCCAGGAGACCACGTGGGCGCGCAGCACCCGCCCGGCGGCCAGGTCGAACGGCCGGGCCGCCTCGGCGGCGACCAGGGCGCGCAGTTCGGCGTCCTGGCCGGCCCGGTCGGCGGGGCCGGCGTCCCGCAGGGTGATCTCCGGCTCCGCCTGTTCGGCCACCCGCTGGACCAGCTCGCCGTCCCGGACGGCGAATCCGGTCCGCAGCACCTCGTGCTTGGCGGCCACCCGGTGCAGCGCGTCGCGCAGCGCGGCCCGGTCCAGGGCGCCCTCCATGCGCAGCGCGAAGGCGACCACGTAGGCGGGGTTGCCGGGCTGGAGTTCGTTGAGGAAGTAGAAGCGCTCCTGGGTGAAGGAGGCGCGGCCGACGCCGGTCATACCGTCTCCTCCGCGGCCGCGGGGGCCTCGGCCCCGGCCTCGGCGGACTTGGCCGCCATCGCCTCGGCGCTGCGGCGGGCGGCCGGTCCGATCAGCAGCGCGGCGGCGACCATCAGGCCGGCGACCGCCATCCAGCCCCAGAAGCCCTGGGCGATGACCAGTCCGGACAGCAGGACCGGGCCGGCCACGTTCTGTCCGGCCACGTGCAGGTCGAAGGCGCCCAGGTACTCGCCCGCGGCGTGCTTGGGGGCGAGTCCGAAGGCCAGGCCCCAGGCGGAGGACGCCTGCATCACCTCGGCCACCGACAGCGCGAGCACGGTGGCGACGACGGCGGCGGCGGCCAGCACGGCGTCGTGCCACACCGCGGTGACCGACACGGCGGCGCAGCCGGCCGCGATCCACAGGCCGGCCCGTCGGCCCGTGGCGGCGGCGCCGGCCACCGTCTCCGCGCCCCGGCTGGCCCTGACCTGGAAGAAGATGACGAACACCGTGTTGATCACCAGCAGCAGCGGGACCAGGAAGGGCCGGACGCCCGTCTCGGTGAGGGTCCACAGCGGGAGCACCACCATCAGCAGGCTGATGTGCGAGGCGAGCACGGCGGACAGCCCGACCACGCTCAGGTAGCGCAGGTCCCGCACCGCGCCGAACAGGCGGGGCCGGCGGGCGGTACCGGTCGGGGCGCCGGCCGGCAGCCGGGTGACCAGCACGGCCGCCGCCCCCAGCAGGACCGCGGAGCCGATCGGGATCAGCACCAGCAGCCGCTCGCTCAGCGCGGCGACGGCGGCGACGCCGATGCCGGCGCTGAAGCCGATGTTGAACACCGAGCGCATCATGGCGTTCAGCCGGACCCGTTCGCCGTCCGGCACCAGGGTGGCGACGATCGCGCTCTCGGTGGGTCCGGTGCCGTAGTCGAGGAAGGCGATCAGCACCACCAGGACGTAGAACTCGGTGGCGGTGGAGACCAGCGAGTACAGGCCGAAGCCCACCGCGACCAGGCCGACCAGCGCGCACAGCAGGGTCCGCTTGTGCACCCGGTCGGCGATCATGCCGAACAGCACCGAGGAGACCAGTCCGGCGAAGCCCGACGCGGACAGGCCGAGGCCGACCTGACCGGCCGACAGCCCGACGTGCAGGGTGAAGTAGACGACGCTGCCGCTGAGGAAGACGCCGCGGCCGGTCGCGCCGGCGAAGCGGATCGCCAGCAGTCGGCGGCGGAGCGGGTCGGCGGGGATCAGCCGGGCGAGCCGGCCGGCCGGCACGGAATCGTTCTCGGTCACGTCAGCACTTCCAGAGCAAGCAACGGGATCATCACCAATCGGCAGGCGGCGGAGGATCTTCGACGCGATCAACGCCGGACAGCCTGGCGGACCGGCGTTCAAGTCCGATGGAAGGTCTGTGCAAGTCGTGTTCAAGCGGTGTGCGGCATGCACCGCTCATTGACGGGAACTGTTCAATGTGGGTTCAATCACACCGCAGACCGCGCGAGTCCTTCGGGGGAGTCATGGCCGGTGGCACGATCTGGTTCGGCCTCCTGGGGCCCCTGGAGATCCGCGTCGCAGGCTCGACGGTCACCGTGCCGTCCCGCGTCCGGGTCCTGCTGGCGAGCCTGCTGTGCCGTCCCAACCAGACCGTCGGGGTGGAGGAACTCGCCGACGCCGTCTGGGGCAACGAGCCGCCCCGGGCCGCCGGGGCCACCCTGCGCAGCCACGTCCTGCGGCTGCGTCGGCTGCTCGGCGAGGCGGCCGTACGGATCGAGACCACCGGCTCCGGCTACCGGATCGACCTGGACCCGCACACCGAACTGGACGCCACCATCTTCGGCGCGCACGGCGAGGCGGCCCGCGCCGCCGCCCGGCGCGGCGACTGGCAGACCGTCTCCCGCTCGACCGCCGCCGCGCTGGACCTGTGGCGCGGCGTCCCGCTCTCCGACGTCCCCTCCGACCCGCTGCACCGCGACGAGGTGCCGGGCTGGCTGGAGGCCCGGATCGAGCTGACCGAACTCGCCGCCCGGGCCGACCTGCGGCTGGGCCGCACCGCCGAGGCCGTCCGGGTGCTGCGCCGGCTGGCCGCCGAGGAACCGCACCGCGAGGGCGTGCACGCGCTGCTGATCGAGGCCCTGGCGGCGGCCGGGCGGCGCGCCGAGGCGCTCGCGGTCTACCGCCGGCTGCGGGCCGCGCTCGCCGCCGACCTCGGCATCGAGCCCGGCCCGCAGATCGCCGCCCTCCACCAGCGGCTGCTCGGCCCGGCCGGCCCGGCCGCCGCGCACACCCGGTACGGGCCCGCCCCCGGCGAGCCGGCCGCCCCGGCCGGCCGGACCCCGCCCGGCCCGGTCACCGTCCTGCGCCAACTCCCGGCCGACCTGGCGACCTTCACCGGGCGCGGCGCCGAACTCGCGGCGCTGCTCGACGCAGCGGCCGGACCGGTCGGCTCGCCCGCCACCGTCCAGGTCACCGCGATCGAGGGCATGGCCGGGGTCGGGAAGACCCGCCTCGCGGTCCGCGCGGCCCACGAGCTGGCCCGGGCCGGCCGGTTCAGCCAGCTCCAGTTCTACGTCGACCTGCGCGGCTTCGACCCGGACCACGAACCGCTGGACCCGGCCGACGTCCTGGACGGGCTGCTGCGCGCGCTCGGCGTGGACGAGGCCCGGGTGCCCGCCGGGCTGGACGACCGCGCCGCGCTGTTCCGCGACCGCCTGCACGGCCGCGAGGCACTGCTGCTGCTGGACAACGCCGCCGACGAGCCGCAGGTCCGCCCGCTGGTCCCGGCCGGGCCGGGCTGCCTGGTGCTGGTCACCAGCCGGCGCCGGCTGGCCGGCCTGGACGGCGCGACCACGCTGGCACTCGACCCGCTCGGCCCGCACGAGGCCGTCGACCTGCTGGCCGCCGTCGCCGGGCCCGAGCGGATCGCCACCGCCCCCGAGGCCGCCCGGCACATCGCCCGGCTCTGCGGCCGGCTCCCGCTCGCCCTGGCGCTGGCCGCCTCCCGGCTGCGCGCCCGGCCCGCCTGGGGCCTGCCCGACCTGGCCGAACACCTGGAGGTCGGCGGCCTGCGGGCGATCGCGGCCGGCGACCGCTCGCTGCGCACCGCCTTCGAGCTCTCCTACCGGCGGCTGCCGGAGCCCGGCCGGCGGTTCTTCCGGATGCTCGCGGCCCACCCGGGCCGCGACTACACCGCGCGTTCGACCGCCGCGGCCGCCGCGCTCGACCCGGCCGCCGCCTGCGCGGAGCTGGAGGCGCTGGTCGACGAGAACCTGCTGCTCCAGGACCTGCCCGGGCACTACCGGCTGCACGACCTGCTGCACGCGTTCGCCCGCGAAGCGGCGGCCGCCGAGAGTCAACTCGCCTGAATGGTAAATAAACTGAAAAGCTTTCATCATCGTGAGGTATTCCGCTGAGCGGACGGCAGTGCCACGCTGACCGGGTTTGCCCGACACCCGAGGAGGTACATCCTTGTTGCGGCTCCGTATGCCCGCGGCGGCGGTGGCACTGGCCGGCGCGCTCGCCCTGGTCGCCGGTTCGGCCGGGGCGGCCACGGCCGACCCCGCACCGGTGGCGCCGAAGGTCGACCCGGTGGCGTGGACCCCGTGCAATCCCGATCCGTCCAAGCCGGACCCGGGGATCTACGACTGCGCCGTCTACCCCGTGCCGTTGGACTACGCCCACCCGAACGGCGAGAAGATCGGCATCGCGATGATGCGCCGCCGGGCCGCCGACCCGGCGAAGCGGATCGGCTCGCTCTTCCTCAACCCCGGCGGCCCCGGCGGCAGCGGCTACCTGTGGGCCACCACCACCCGGTTCGAGAAGCGGGTGACGGACAGCTTCGACCTGGTCGGCTTCGACCCGCGCGGCGTGGCCCGCAGCAACCCGCTGCGCTGCTTCACCACCACCGAGGACGCCGACGCGGTCTTCAACCGGATGACCGGCGTGCCCGTCACCGCGACCGAGATCGGCGACACCCTCGCCGCGACCCGCGACTACACCACCGCGTGCGGCCGCAACGCCGGCCCGCTGATCGAGCACATGTCCACCATGAACGTGGTGCGCGACCTCGACCGGATGCGCCAGGCCGTCGGCGACAGGCAGCTGACCTTCGCCGGCTTCTCCTACGGCACGCTGATCGGCGCCACCTACGCCAACATGTACCCGAGCAAGGTCCGCGCGGTGATCGTCGACGGCAACGTCGACCCGCAGCTGCGCCTGCACAACGGCCTGGAGTACGACCGGCAGCGCGCCGCCGGCGGCTTCGAGCTGGCGCTGGACGAGTACCTGCGCCGCTGCGCGGCGGTCGGCGCGCCGCGCTGCGCGTTCGGCGCCGGCGACACCCGGGCCAAGTTCGACGCCATCCGCGACCACCTGCGGACCGGCCCGGTGACGCTGCCGAACGGCTCGGTGGTCACCCTGTCGACCTTCACGAGCGAGGTCGCCAACGCGCTGTACGCGCAGACCCGGCAGGCCCCGCTGGCCCGCTCGCTGCAGGCCCTGCAGCAGGTGATCTCCCCGGCGCAGACCTTCGGCCTCGCGGCCGAGCCGCAGGTCCCGGTGGCGGAGGCCGAGGCGCTGGCCGTGGCGGCCCCGAACGCGCTCCGCGAGGTCCCGGCGGACACCCCGTACACCTCGGACGACTCCTACTACGGCGTCAACTGCCAGGACAAGCCGTACCCGTCGAACCCGAAGGTGTTCGCCAACATCGCCCGCGCCTGGGAGATCGAGGCGCCGACCTTCGGCCGCTACCAGGCCTTCGACGCGCCGGCCTGCGCGACCTGGCCGGCCCCGGCCCGCGAGGTCGAGCGGTACGCGGGCCCGTGGAACCGGCACACCGCCAACCCGCTGATGGTGATCGGCAACCTCTACGACCCGGCCACCCAGTACCGGTTCGCGCAGAACATGCAGCGCGAGCTGGACAGCGCGGTGCTGGTGACCGTCGACGTGATCGAGCACTGCGCGGTCGGCCGCTCCAAGGCGCTGAACGCGCTGGTCACCTCCTACCTGGTGGACCAGGCCGTGCCGGCGCCGGGCCAGGTGCTCAAGCCGGACCTGGACCCGTTCCCGGCCGTCTGACCGGACGGGGACACGCAAGCCGCCGGGGGGGGGGGGGGGGGGGGGGGGGGGGGGGGGGGGGGGGGGGGGGGGGGGGGGGGGGGGGGGGGGGGGGGGGGGGGGGGGGGGGGGGGGGG
>NZ_JBICYJ010000030.1:0-115632 GCF_043200835.1 Kitasatospora sp. NPDC048365 | reverse complement strand
GCCCGGGCCCTAATGGGCCCCCGCTGGGGGGGGTTCCCCGGGGGCGCCCGCCCCCGGGGGGGGGGGGGCACCCCCCCCCCCCCGCCCCTCCCGCGTGCCCGACGCGAGGGCGTCAGCGGCGCGCGGTGAGCGTGGCCCCGACGCTGGCCAGCACCACGCAGCCGATGCCCAGCACCTGCGGCCAGCCCAGCAGCTGACCGAGCACCAGCAGGCCGACCGCGGCGCTGACCGCCGGGTCCAGGCTGACGATCACGCTGAAGACCCGCTGTTCCATCCGTCGCAGCGCGGTCATCTCCAGCGCGTACGGCAGCACCGGGAAGAGCAGTGCCACACCGGCCACGGCGAGCAGCGGCAGCCACGGGGTGTCGGAGGCGGCCAGTCCGTGCCAGGCCTCCGCGGCGCCGAACGGTGCCAGGGCGACGGTGGCGATGGTGAAGGAGACGGCCAGCCCCTCGAAGCCCTTGAAGGCGGCGCCGACCTTGTCGGTGAACAGGATGTACCCGGCGTAGCAGGCGGCCGCGCCGAAGGCGTACGCCAGGCCGACCGGGTCGAGTCCGGCGCCGTCCGGGCCCTCGGTGCCGAACAGGGTGAGCAGGGCGACGCCGCCGCCGGCCAGCAGCGCCCACAGGACGTGGCCGGCCCGGCGGGCGAAGACCAGGGCGACGGCGAGCGGGCCGAGGAACTCGATGGTGGCGGCGGTGCCCATCGGCAGCCGGTCGACGGCGCCGGCGAACAGTGCGGTCATCCCGGCGGACGCCACGCCGAGCAGCCCGGCCATCGCCAGGTCGCGGCGGCTGCGGCCGCGCAGCCGGGGCCGGGTGAAGGCGAGCAGGAGAGCGGCGGCGAAGGCGAGCCGCAGGAAGGTCGCCCCGGCGACGCCGAGCACCCCGAACAGCGGCTTGGAGGCGGCGATGCCGAGCTGCACCGCGACCATCGACACCATGCACAGCACCGGCGCGGGGACGCCTCGCGCGCGTCGTCGCACCTCCACCACGGGCCGGGAGAAGGAGCGGACGTCGGGGGCGGTGGTGAGCGCGGGGCCGGTGGTGGCGGTGGTGGTGCTGGGCATGCAGACGAGTCTGGCGTAAGGAGTGCACAAGGTCAAAGCCAGTTACTTCTGCAGGTCGGATACCCGCCACCAGGGTGATCGACGTCACGCCCTCAGCGTGTCCGCACCCCTATGTGATGAACGGTCAGTAGCTCTGGAGGGTGCGTTTCCTCGGACCGGCGGCCCTGACGGCCGCGTCTCTCGTCCTGCTCCTCGCCGCCGAGGGCGGTCTCCCCGAGCCGGAGCCCGCCGTCACGACCGCCGCCGCCGGTTCCGGCGGACCCGCCGCCGCGACCGACGGAACCGCCACGACCACCACGGTCGCGGCGACCGACACCGTCGAGCTGGCCGCCGCCCAGCTCACCGCCCAGCTCGCCCGACCCGGCCGCAGCGCCCAGATCGGCCGGGCCCGGCTCGAACCGGCACCGAAGCCGGTCGTGCTGACCCGCAAGGTGCTTTCCGACACCGGCTGGGCCAAGCGCCGCGAGTCGCTCCCGCAGGAGCTGTTCACCGGCGAGGGCTTCGACGCCTGCACCGCCCCCTCGCTGGACACCCTGCGCGCCTGGCGCGGCACCTCCCCGTACGGCGCGCTCGGCATCTACGTGAGCGGCGCGCAGCGCGCCTGCGACCAGCCGCGGCTCACCGCCGACTGGGTGTCGAAGGCCCAGGAGATGGGCTGGCGGCTGATCCCCACCCACGTCGGCCTGCAGGCGCCGTGCTCCACGATCAGCCGCAAGACCAGCCGGATCGACCCGGCGCGCGCCGCCCAGCAGGGCCGGGACGAGGCGGCCGCGGCGGTCCGCGCGATGAAGGCGCTCGGCCTGCGCGGCGGCAGCCCGGTCTACCTGGACATCGAGTCGTACCCGCGCGAGTCGGCGTGCAGCCAGGCGGTGGTCGAGTTCACCCTCGGCTGGACCCAGGCGCTGCACAAGGCGGGCTACCGCTCCGGTTTCTACTCCTCCACCGACTCCGGCGTCGCCGACCTGGCCGCCGCCGCCCGGGCCGGCAGCTCCCCGCTGCCGGACGCGGTCTGGTACGCCCGCTGGGACGGCAGGGCCACCACCACCGACGGTGCCGGCGCGCTCGGCGCCTCCGACCTGTGGAGCGACCGCGGCCGGATCCACCAGTACCAGGGCAACGTCCAGGAGTCGTACGGCGGCGTCACCCTCAACATCGACCGCAACCGGCTGGACGCGCCGGTCGCCCGCTGACCGTCCGCGAGGGCGACTCCGGGTGAGCCGCAGGTCTCATCTGGGTCGCGGCTGCTGACAGAGCTGCGGCCGCGGCGGAAGAATCGGGCGGAACCCCGGCTACTAGCGGGTAGCCGAGTGTCGCCCGGTCAAGGAGGACCCCGCGTGTACAGCACGATGCAGGACGTTCCGCTCACCGTCGCCCGGATCCTGGTGCACGGGTCCACCATCCACGGCGGCTCCACCATCACCACCTGGGACGGCACCGGCCCGGTGGTCCGCAGCTTCGCCGAGGTCGGCGCGCGGGCGGGACGGCTGGCGCACGCGCTGCGGGACGAGTTGGGCGTCCGCGAGGGCACCGTGGTCGCAACCCTGATGTGGAACAACACCGAGCACCAGGAGGTGTACCTCGCGGTCCCCTCCATGGGCGCCGTGCTGCACACCCTGAACCTGCGACTGCCCGCCCACCAGCTGGCGTACATCATCGACCACGCCGCCGACCACGTGATCATCGTCAACGGCAGCGTGCTGCCGCTGCTGGCCGGCGTCCTGCCGCAGCTGAACGACACCCTCAAGCACATCGTGGTCTCCGGCGCGTACGACCCGGCGCTGCTGGCCGGCTTCGCGGGCACCGTGCACGAGTACGAGGCGCTGATCGCCGACCGCCCCGACGACTACCCGTGGCGCACCGACCTGGACGAGCGGACCGCCGCCGCCCTCTGCTACACCTCCGGCACCACCGGCGACCCCAAGGGTGTGGTCTACAGCCACCGCTCCGTCTACCTGCACTGCCTGCAGGTCAACGCCGCCGACATGTTCGGCCTGACCGCCCAGGACACCGCGCTGCCGGTGGTCCCGATGTTCCACGTGAACGCCTGGGGCATCCCGCACGCCGCCTTCATGTCCGGCGCCAACCTGCTGATGCCCGACCGCTTCCTGCAGCCCAAGCCGCTCGCCGAGATGATCGCCGCGGTGAAGCCGACCGTCAGCGCCGCCGTCCCGACCATCTGGAACGGCCTGCTGGACGAGCTGGACGGCGGTGACTACGACGTCTCCTCGCTGCGCATGGTCGTGATCGGCGGCTCCGCCTGCCCGCCCGCCCTGATGAAGGGCTTCGAGGAGCGCCACGGCATTCGCGTGGTGCATGCCTGGGGCATGACCGAGACCTCGCCGCTCGGCTCCTTCGCCACCCCGCCTGGCGGCCTCACCCCCGAGCAGGAGTGGCCGTACCGGGTCACCCAGGGCCGCTTCCCCGCCTCGGTCGAGGCCCGGCTGATCGGCCCGGCCGGCGAGCGGATGCCGCACGACGGCGAGGCCGCCGGCGAGCTGGAGGTCCGCGGCCCGTGGATCGCCGGCGCGTACTTCGGCGGCGCGGGCAACGACCCCGAGCGCCCCGACGACAAGTTCAGCGAGGACGGCTGGCTGCGCACCGGCGACGTCGGCACCATCACCCCGGACGGCTTCCTCACCCTCACCGACCGGGCCAAGGACGTGATCAAGTCCGGTGGTGAGTGGATCTCCTCGGTCGAGCTGGAGAACCAGCTGATGGCCCACCCCGAGGTCGCCGAGGCCGCGGTCGTCGCCGTCCCGGACGAGAAGTGGGGCGAGCGCCCGCTGGCCACCGTGGTGCTGCGGCCCGGTGCCACCGCAGGCCTCCCCGAGCTGCGGGCGTTCCTGGCCGGGCGGATCGCGTCCTGGCAGCTGCCCGAGCGCTGGGCGATCGTGGAGGCGGTGCCGAAGACCTCGGTCGGCAAGTTCGACAAGAAGGTGATCCGCGCCGAGTACGCCGCCGACCAGCTGGACGTCACCGTCCTCGGCAAGGAGTAACCCGGCCGGAGAAGATTCCCGTCAGGCTGCGGAATACCCCCAGGGGGTATGTTGTTATGGCAGTCGTAACGCAACACGCAGCCTGACGAGGACGGGGGCCGGCCATGAACCACGGAGACCACGCAGCGCACGCCCAGCACCAGCACCAGCACGAGCAGCACGCCCAGCACGAGCACCAGCACCACGCGCACCACGGCGGCGGTGGGAGCAGCTGGCGGACCGCCGCGCAGGCCACCCTGCACTGCCTCACCGGCTGTGCCGTCGGCGAGGTCCTCGGCCTGGTCATCGGCACCGCGTTCGGCCTGCACAACGGCACCACCATCGTGCTCTCGGTCCTGCTCGCCTTCGTCTTCGGCTACGCGCTCACCATGCGCGGCGTCCTCCGCGCCGGCCTGACCTTCGGCCAGGCGGTGAAGGTCGCGCTGGCGGCCGACACCGTGTCGATCGTGGTTATGGAGATCATCGACAACACCGCGATGGTCGCCGTCCCCGGCGCGATGGACGCGGGCCTCGGCGACCTGCTGTTCTGGGGGTCGCTCGCCGGTTCGCTGGTGCTCGCCTTCCTGGTCACCGTGCCGGTCAACCGCTGGCTGATCGGCCGCGGCAAGGGCCACGCCGTGGTCCACGCCTACCACTGACCCGCCGTCGGAACGGCGACGCGGGGCGGCCCGCCGGGAGATCCCCTCTCCCCGGCGGGCCGCCCCGCGTCCGCCCCCGTTGCGGTCCCGGACCGCTCAGCGGCCGTCGGCCACCGTGTTGCCGGTGACCGAGCCGTCGGTGCCGTCCACCGTCACCAGGTGCCGCACCCCGTCCGAACCGAGCACCTCCACCAGCCAGGAGCTGCCCCCGCCCTCCCGGCCGACCACCGTCAGCCCGGCGGCCTTGCCGCCCGGCACCGCGGCGACCGCCTTGGCCAGCGCCTGGTCCGCCGCGACCGACGGCAGCGGAGCGGGCGCGAGCTTCCCGCCGCCCTGCGCCGTCCCCCGGCCCTCCACGACGAACCCGGGCAGGCCCGGTGCCACCGGTACGGCCGGGCCGTCCCCGTCCACCCGGTAGCCCTCGGGGCCGCCCTTCAGCGCCCGGACCTCACCGTTCGGACCCCGGAACACCCCACCCGGCAGCGGCGGGAACGGCTTCCCCTCCCCCTCGAACGCCCGCACCCGCATCCCGTCGTGGTGAGCGGCGACCACCACCGTCGTCCCCGCCAGCGCCCCCAGCACCACGGCCGCGGCCGCACCCGCCGTCCACCGCGCCCACCGGCGCCGCGGCAGCCACACGAACCCCCGCCGCCCGGACGGCTTCGCCGCCACCGGCTCCTCCCCGGCGGTCTCCACCGGCTCCGGCCCGTTCGCTTCCGACATCACACGCTCCTCGTACCGCCGGAACCCCTGCCCGGCAGGCCGTCAGCATGCCGCCACCCTCCTGAAGCCAACCTGAAGACACCGCGGCGGCCGTCGCAGGGCCGCATCCGCGAGCGGTCCCGTCGGCGCCGGGTCGTCGGCGCCGGGTCGGCCGAGGCTGAAGGTCCGCTGAAGGCGTTTAGGCCGAACGAACAACCCTGCTGCCACCCTGTACGCCATGCGCGTACTGGTGGTGGAGGACGAACGGCGGCTCGCCGCCGCGTTGCAGCGCGGGCTTCGCGCCGAGGGCTTCGCCGTCGACCTCGCCCACGACGGCGCGGAGGGCCTGTGGCTGGCCACCGAGCACGGTTACGACGCGATCGTGCTCGACCTGATGCTGCCCCGGCTGAACGGCTACCGGGTGTGCGCCCGGCTGCGGGCCGCGGGCGACGAGACGCCGATCCTGATGCTCACGGCGAAGGACGGCGAGTACGACGAGGCGGAGGCGCTGGACACGGGCGCCGACGACTTCCTCTCCAAGCCGTTCTCGTACGTGGTGCTGGTGGCCCGGCTGCGCGCCCTGGTGCGCCGGACCGGCCGCCGCCTCCCGCAGACGCTCGCCTTCGGTGACCTCGCGGTCGACCCCGCGCGCCGCACCTGCACCCGCGCCGGCGCGGAGGTCCGCCTCACCGCCCGGGAGTTCGCCGTGCTGGAGTGCCTGGCCCGGGCGGGCGGCGGGGTGGTGTCGAAGCGGGAGATCCTGGAGAGCGTCTGGGACTCCGCCTTCGACGGCGACCCGAACATCGTGGAGGTGCACATCAGCGCCCTCCGCCGGAAGATCGACACCCCGTACGGCCGCGCCACCGTGGGCACCGTACGCGGCGTCGGCTACCGCCTGGCGGTGGACGGTGGCTGACCGCCCCTCACCCCGCCCCGTCGACGCGCTGCGCCGCCGTGCCGCCCGCCTGGTCCCGCGCTCGGTCCGCGCGCGGGCGACCCTCGCCGCGACCACCACGGTCGCCCTCGCCCTCGGCGCGGCGTCCGTCGCCCTGATGGCGATGCTGCACTCGTACCTGCTCAGCCGGGCGGACGACGCCGCCACCCAGCAGGCCATGGGCATCGCCAAGATGGCGGCGGCGGGCCGGCTCCCGCCCGTGCTCCCGGTGCGGGGCGCGGACTTCGTCAAGGTCGTCGACGAGAACGGCGCGGTGGTGGCGTTCAGTCAGGGCCTGCTCGGGCCGCCGAGAGGGGACGTTCGTGCGGTCGAGGGCTGGGACGCACCGGTCCGGCCGCAGCCGCCGCAGCCCCCGGACGCGCCGGTGCTGGTGGACGGGGAATACCGCCAGCGCGTCGTCCAGGCCACCACGGTCGGCCCGGTCGGCCGGTACACGGTCTACGCGGCGACCTCGCTGCGCGACATCGACGCCGCGTTCCGGGCCACCGCGCTGTCACTCGCGGTCGGGGTGCCGCTGCTGCTGCTCACGGTCGCGCTGGTGACGTGGCGGGTGGCGGGGCGGGCGCTGCAGCCGGTCGAGGCGATCCGGGCCGAGTTCGCCGAGATCACCGAGCACGACCTGCACCGCCGGGTGCCCGTGCCGCACACGGACGACGAGGTCGCCCGGCTCGCCGCGACGGTCAACGCCACCCTGGACCGGCTGGAGGACGCGGGCACCCGCCAGCGCCGCTTCATCGCCGACGCCTCGCACGAACTGCGCAGCCCGATCACCGTGCTCCGCACCCAGCTGGAGGTCGCCCTCGCCCACCCGGGGTCGGCGCCGTGGCCGGAGCTGGTCCGGGAGGCCCTGGAGGACACCGTCCGGCTCCAGGACCTGGCCGCCGACCTCCTGCTGCTGGCCCGCCTGGACGCCGCCGAACCGGTCGCCACCGAGCCGCTCGACCTGGCCCGGCTCTGCGAGGACACCCTCGCCGTCCGCGGCCCCGAACGCGTCCCGGTCGCCGCGGACCTGACGCCGGGCACCACCGTGCGGGGCAACCGCACCCGGCTCGCCCGCCTGCTCACCAACCTGCTGGACAACGCCCAGCGCTACGCCGACCGGCGGATCGAGGTCCGGGTCCGGGCCGTCGGCTGCACCGCCGTCCTGGAGGTCCGCGACGACGGCCCGGGCATCCCGGCCGAGGACCGTGAGCGGGTCTTCGAACGGTTCACCCGGCTCGACGACGCGCGCAGCCGCGAACTCGGCGGTGCCGGACTGGGCCTGGCCATCGCCCGCGACCTGGCCACCCACCACGGCGGCACCCTCGCCGCCGAGCCGCCCGGTGCGCCCGGGGCACGGTTCGTCCTGCGCCTGCCCCTGGCCGGAGACACCCTGGCCGGGGACACCCTGGCCGGGGACCTCCCGGCCGCGGGCTGACCGGCAGTCAGCCCGCCTGCGGCACACCGCCCGCGACGGACATCTCGCCCATCGCGCCGATCCGGGTCAGCAGGTCGACGATCCGGGACTGCACGTCCTCGGTGGTCGAGCGCTCGGCGAGGAACAGCACCGTCTCGCCGGTCCGCAGCCGCGGCAGCTCCTGCGGGTCCAGGTCGACCGAGGTGTAGACGACCAGCGGGGTCCGGTACAGCCGGTCGTTGGCGCGCAGCCAGTCCAGCAGGCCGACCCGGCGGCGGCGGATCTGCAGCAGGTCCATCACCACCAGGTTCGGCTGGACGCTGCTCGCCCGGGCGACCGCCTCGTTCTCGTCGGCCGCGTGCTCGACGTGCATGCCGCGCCGCTCCAGGCTGGCGATCAGCGCCGCCGCGATGTCCGGGTCGGACTCGACCAGCAGCACGCGTGCGGCGTGCTGCTCGCTGTCGCGCGGCGCGAGCGCCCGCAGCAGCACGGCCGGGTCCGCGCCGTACGCGGCGTCCCGGGTGGCCTGCCCGAGGCCGGCGGTGACCAGCACCGGCACCCGGCTGTTCAGCGCCGCGGTCCGCAGCGACTGCAGGGCGGTCCGGGTGATCGGCCCGGTCAGCGGGTCGACGAACAGCGCCGCGGGCAGGCCCGCGATCTGCGCGTCCACCTCCTCGCGGGAGCGGACGATCACCGGGCGGTAGCCGCGGTCGGTCAGCGCCTGCTTGGTCGACGGGTCGGGCTCGGGCCACACCAGCAGCCGGCGCGGGGTGCCGTCGACGCTCGGGACCATGGCTTGCGCCTCGATCTCCGGCTGCGACTCCTTGGCGGCGGCCAGCTCGGCCATCGGCCGCGGCGGCGTCCGCAGCTCGACCGAGGCCGAGCCCGAGCCCGAGGCCTGGGCAGCGCCGTTGGCCGTCCCGTTCGCCGTGCCGTTCAGCGCGCCGTTCGCGCCGGCGGCCCCGTTCATCTCGGCGGGCGCGAGTTCGGGCCGCGCCGCCTCCGCCCCCGGGAAGGTCGTCGCGAAGCCGCCGCCCATCGGACGCGGCGGCGCCAACTCGCCGAGCCCGCTGCTCACCGGGCGCGGCTGCGCCGGCTCCGCCGCGGGCTCCTGCCGTCCGGCCAGCTCCAGCGCACCCGAGACCGGTGCCAGGCCGGTGCCCGGAACGCCCGGCCCGGCCTGAGCGCCCTGAGCGGCCACCCGGTCGGTCCCGTCGACTGCATCCTGGTCGCCCGGCTGTCCGGCCGGCAGCTCGCCGACGGCCGGGGCGGGCCGTTCGGCCGCCGGCGGCAGGGCCGGTACGGCGGGCAGGACGGTGGTCGCCGCCTCGGAGGCGTCGGTGTGGTCGGTCGGCAGCGCGAGGCGCCGGCGGCGGCCGGTCGGCTGGACCGCGGGGGTCGCCGCCGCGGTGGCCGGCGGGCCGGCGGGCAGCGCGTGCTCCAGGCCCGGGTACACCGGCGTGCCGGGGTCCGGGATGCCCGGAAGCGACAGCGCGCCGTGCGACTCCTCGCCCGCGGAGGCCTTGCGCCGGCGCCGCGAGGCCCGACCGGAGTCGGCGGCCTGCTGCGACTCGGCGGGCGCACCCTCCGTACCGGGCCCGGAGCCTGCCTCGACCGCGGCGTCGGCGGCCGGAGCGGCTGCCTGCTCGCCCGCCGGGACCTGCGCGGGAGTGTCGTCGGCCCGGCCCGGGCCGAGCGCGATCGGCCCGCGCGGCGCGCCGTCGGCACCGGCGGCCGGGCCGGAGGCCGCCGCGGCCGCGCCGTTCCGGTCGTCCTTCGGCGTTCCGGCCGTGTCCGGCCGACCACCGGCGCGACCACTGCCGCGGGCGCCGTCCGCCGCGCCGTCGGCCGCCGGGGCGACCTCCGGCAGGTCCGGCAGCATCGCGGTGTCGGTGTCCTTGGGGACGTGCCGCGCCTCGGGACCGGCCGCGGCCGCGTCCGGGTCCAGCGGCAGCTCGACCACGTACGTCGTGCCGGCCCGGTTGGGCAGCTCGTGGCGCTGGAGCACGCCGCCGTGCCGCTGGACGGCCGAGCGCGCGATCGGCAGGTGGACGGCGCTGGCCTTGCGGGCCGGGCCGCGGACCTCGATCCGCGCCACCGTGCCGCGCTGGGCGGCGGCGAGCACCACCATCGGCACGTCCCCGCCGGACGGCGGCAGCGCCGGAACGCCGAGCGAGGGCGTGCCGCCGCCGGCCTCCAGCGAGGGCGTCACCCCGCTGACGTCGGCGACCAGGTGGGCGAGTGCCCGGGCGAGGCGTTCGCGGTCGGCGGCGACCTCGACGGCAGCGGCGTGCACCGAGTAGCGGACCCGGCCGGGCCCGACCAGTTCGCCGGCCTGCTCGACCGCGAGCTGGACGACCGCGTCCAGGCCGACCGGTTCGAGCTCCAGGGCGTTCTTGCCGCCGTCCGCCCCGGCCTCGAAGCGCTGGTGGTCCAGGACGCCCTCGATCAGCCGCTCGAACCGCCGGCACTCGTCGGCGAGCCGGCGCAGCGTCCAGTTGGCCTCCGGCCACAGCTGCCCGGCCGGGTCGCCGGCCAGCGCGTCGATCCGCCGGTGCAGGGCGCCGAGCGCGTCGCCGAGCTCCTGCTCCAGGACGGCGGTCAGGTGCTCGTTGCGGGCGTTGAGGGAGAGTTCGCGGGTCTTGTCGGTGAAGGTCATCACCGCGCCGACCAGCTGGTCGCCGTCGCGGACCGGGGCGGTGGTCAGGTCGACGGTCACTGGGGAGCCGTCCTTGCGCCACAGCACGGTGTTCTTCACCCGGTGCTTGCGGCCGGACATCAGGGTGTCGAGCAGCGCCGAGCCCTCCAGGGCGAGCGGGCTGCCGTCCGGCTGGGAGTGCTGGATCAGCGGGTGCAGCTCGCGGCCGCCCAGCTCGCTGGCCCGGTAGTCGAGGATGTGCGCGGCGGCCGGGTTGACCAGCACCACGCGGCCGTCGAGGTCGACGCCGAGCACGCCCTCGGCGGCGGCCCGCAGGATCATCTCGGTCTGCTTGTGCTGCCGGCGCAGCTCCGCCTCGACGCCGAGCCGGTTGGTCAGGTCGCGGACCAGGAGCAGCAGCAGGTCCCGGTCGGTGGTGGCGTACGAGAGGAACCCGTGCGCCTCGCCGGTGCCGTCGTCGGTGAAGTCGTTGCCGGAGACCTCGACGGTGAAGGTGGTGCCGTCGGTCCGGCGGGCGGTCATCCGGACGGGTCGGTCCAGGCTCTCGGTCTCGCTCGCCGGTGGCCGCATCGAGCCGGGGATCCGGCTCGGGTCGAACTCGGGAAGCAGGTCCAGCACGCCCATCCCGACCAGGGAGGTGCCGGGCGCCTGAAGGCTCTGCACGGCGGCCTGGTTGGCGTCCACCACGGTGCCGTTGCTGTTCACCAGCAACAGCGGGTCGGGCAGTGCGTCGAGTATCGCGGCGAGGCGAGCAGCGCCTCGGGTCGGCCTGCTGCTCACGTCGACAGGTCTCCTCACGGCTCTCCGGAGGCTGAAGTATCTCATTCTTCTTTGCGTCGTGGAGGACCCGCCCAGTATCGTTGTCCGTGGTTGGTGCCAGGGCCTCAGGCTGTGGCATCATCGCAGTCGCGCGGAGTGCGCCGGTGAAGCTGCCGGGGCGGTCCGAGTGAAGGAGGCGTCGCCTAGTCCGGTCTATGGCGCCGCACTGCTAATGCGGTTTGGGTCTTAAAGCCCATCGAGGGTTCAAATCCCTCCGCCTCCGCCTCGTGGAAGCCCCGGTGATCATGGATCCCGGGGCTTCGACGCTTGCCCGGGTCCGAGCGGATCAATCCGATTTCGTCCCAGGTCGAGGGTCATGTAATGTTGTCCCCGCACCGCCCCGGAGGCCCAGGCCGACAGGGCGAGCGCTCATAGCTCAACGGATAGAGCACTTGACTACGGATCAAGAGGTTGCAGGTTCGAATCCTGCTGAGCGCACCACCTCCCCGCTCACGGCCCGTCAGGGTCGTCCGAGCGCTCATAGCTCAACGGATAGAGCACTTGACTACGGATCAAGAGGTTGCAGGTTCGAATCCTGCTGAGCGCACCAGCCGAAGGCCCCGGACTCCGTCCGGGGCCTTCGTCGTTCTCACCCGCCCAGCTCGGTGCGGTTGATCCACGGGATGTCGCGCTGGTCGAGGAACCACTCGGCGGGGGTGAGCGGGCGGCTGCGGTTGAAGGTGTCGGCGACCGGGTCGTGCCGGAGCAGTTCGGGGTCGGCGCCCTGGCCGAGCAGTTGCCGGGCGATCTCGGGGGCGAGGTCCGGCGGTCCGCTGAGGTGGATGTCGTGGCCGGTGCAGTCGCCGTAGCTGCGCAGGCCCTCGCGGAGCAGTTCGGTGGCCTCGGGCCGGGTGCCGCCGTCGGCGGGGGCGGCGAGCGCGACCCGCAGCCAGGTGTGCCGGACGACCAGGTCCTCGACGGCGGGCAGGTCGTACTGGTCGGCGTCGGAGCGGGCGGCCAGGAAGACGTTGGCGGGCCGTCCGCCGTCCAGGGCGAGCTGTTCGAGCAGGGACTTGACCTGGGCCCAGCCGGTGCCGCCGGCGACGGCGAGCAGCGGCCGGTCGGAGTGCGGGTCGAGGACGGCGTCGCCGAGCGGCGGGCCGAGCCGCAGCCGCTCGCCCGGCATGACGTCGTTCACCAGGGCGGTGGAGAGCAGTCCGCCGGGCACCCGGCGGACGTGCAGGTCCAGCGTCCCGTCGGGGCGGGGGGCGCAGGCGATCGAGTACGGGCGCCAGACCCGGGGCTGCCGCGGCGAGCAGGCGGTCAGGTACTGGCCGGCGGTGAAGGAGTACGGCCGGTCGGGGGCCAGGGTGAGCACGGCGATGTCGGGGGCGGCGCGTCGGCGGTCCACCACCTCGGCCTCCCACCAGGCGGGGGTGTCGGCCGGGACGGCGGCCGCGGCGTCGATCATCGCCTGGGAGATGACCGTGTAGGCCTCGGTCCACGCCTTCTCGATCTCGGGCGTCCAGGCGTGGCCGGAGAAGTGCTTGAGCGCGGCGATCAGGCTGGCCCCGACGGCGGGGAAGTGCTCGGGCGCGGCCTGGAACTTGCGGTGGTCGCGCCCGAGCGCCGCCAGGTAGCCGGTCAGCTTCTCCGGCTCCTCCAGCCGCAGCACCAGTTGGGTGAGAGCGGCGAAGAGCCGGTCGCGCTGTTCGGCGAGGCGGTCCGGGAAGAGGTCCTGGACGCCGGGGTTGTGGGTGAACAGGTGGGCGTAGAAGAACTTGGTCAGCTGGTCGGCGCGGCGCTCGACGACGGCGAAGCTGGCGCGGATGACCGCGGGGTCGAAGGGCACCGCGGCGGCCTCAGGCGGAGCCGGTGGCGAGCTCGGCGGTCAGTGCCCGGCCCATCACGTCGGTGACCACGCCGTAGACGGCGGTCCAGGACTCCTCGGTCTCGGGCGTCCAGGCGTCCCTGGCGAAGTGCGCGAGGGTGGCGAGCAGGCTCCCGCCGACGGCCGGGAAGTGCGCGGGCAGCGCGCCGTAGCCCGCATGCCGGCGGCCGAGGCCCTCCAGGACGCCGACCAGCGTCTCGGTGTCCTCCAGGTGGGTGACCAGGGCGCCGATGGCCGCCCAGAGCCGGTCCTGCTGCTCGTCCAGGTGCTCGGCGAAGAGCGGACGGACCGCCGGGTGGTGCTCGAACAGGTGACGGTAGAAGTGGGCCGTCACCTCGCTGCCGTGCGCCTCGATCGCGGCGTAGCTGCTCTTGATGAGAACGGGATTAATCGTCACGGGCGTCGACTCTACTGATAAGCGGGCCAATTCGAACAGATCAGGTTGATGAATGGTCAAGAACTGGTCAGTAACGTTCCGTTGAGTAGCCATTCCAATGCCGCAACCTTCACGCCTCCGACCTGTTCCTACGCCGCGCGCGGGGGACCACCAATCGGGTGGTAGTCGGGCGAAAGGACAAGTGTCGCAGTATGACGGACTCTCGATCGTGATTCCCTTTTGTCGGATGTACTGACGTGTCAGATCCCACACCGGGACAGCGACTTGGCGGACGACACCGAGAGGAGAGCCGGATGTGCGCAGTCACCCGGAGCGCGGCGGTGTTTCTCGCCACCGGGCTCCTGGCCGGCCTGAATTCGACCCCTGTCGCGGCACAGCAGTCACCCGACTCCTGGAACGGTGACCGGCGTGCCGTGCTGCCCTCCGGGTTCGCCATCCAGCTGGATTTCTCCCCCCTCCCCGGAGTGAAGGCCACCGCGGCTCCCGGAAAGCTCGCGGACCGCGTCGGCGGCAGCGCCGTCTACACCGACGGCATGCGCGCGGGCGATCCCGCCGAGACCTTCCAGGTCGCCGAGCAGCGGCCCGTCGCCGACGGCTCCTGGCGCACCCTGGGCACCCTCCAGGTGACCTTCTCCCGGCCGGTCCGCAACCCCCGACTGCACCTCAGCGGCCTGGCCGGCCTCGCCACCGGCAGGACCGGCACCACCGGCACCGCCACCAGGCTCACCGTCGCCGGCGGTTCGCCCGGCGCCCCCACCCTGGTCGGCCGCACCCCCTGGACCGGCTGGACGGTCGCCCCCGGCGAGCTCGCCCCGGCCGGTGACGGCAGCACCGACGGCGACCGGGACGGCACCGGCACCCTCGAACTCGGCGGCACCGTCGCCACCGTGACGTTCCGGGTCGAACAGCGCTCCACCGCCCGGGCCGGCTCCACCACGCCGCCCGCGACGCTGCGCCAGGCCTATACCGTGACCCTCGACGAGGGCCTCGGCACCGCCCCCGCGGGGTACGGCAACGCCTCCCACGTCATCTCCGACCTCTTCCTCGGCCAGGACGCCTCGGCCGGCGCCGCCCGCTCCCGTCCCGGACTCGCACAGACCGTCCAGCGGCCCCTGCTGCCCGGGCCGAACGCCCCCGCGCCGCCGCCCTCCGACCCCGGACCGGCCGTCCAGCTCGACGGCGGCGCCGGCCGCCGCAGCCAGTGGGCCAACCCGGCGCCGCCGCAGCTCCAGCCCGGCCGCGGCGAGTACCAGGGCGCCGACCCGACCCTGAAGTTCCCCGCCGAGGCCGCCGTCGGCCGCTACTACCGGCTGGACGTCCCGGTCAGCGCCGGTGCCGGGCCCGCCACCCTGGCCGGCTGGATCGACTTCGACCACAACGGCCGCTTCGACCCGCTGGAGCGGGTGCAGGCCGAGGTCCAGCCCGGCGCGACGACCGCCGCCCTGGAGTGGAACGTCCAGAAGGGCGCGGCCGGCGGCGAGACCTGGGCCCGGCTCCGGATCGCCCGCAGCGGCGCCCAACTCGTCGGCTCCGGCGGATTCGCCGACTCCGGCCAGGTCCTCGACCAGAAGATCAACATCGCCGTCGCCACCGCGCAGCCGGAGATCTCCGGACCCGTCAGCGGCACCGTCACCGCCGACCCGCGCCCCACCTTCCGCGGCGAGGGCGCGGTGGCCGGCGCCACCGTCGCCATCACCGAGGGCGACACCACCTTGTGCACCACCCGGGCCGGGTCCGACGGCACCTGGTCCTGCCGTCCCGAACGGCCGCTCGCCGAGGGCCGGCACACGCTCGTCGCGGTGGAGACCACCAAGGGCGGCATGGTGCTGCGCGGCGAACCGGTCCGACTGACCGTCAAGACCACCCCGCCGAACGCCCCGCAGCTCACCCTGCCCGAGTTCACCAACGACCCCGGCCTGCTGGTCACCGGCCTCGGCGAACCCGGCTCCACCGTCTCCGTGGCGGTCACCCCCGTCGGCGGCCGCCCCGGCACCGGCGGCGAGCTGTGCAGCACCGCCGTCGGCAGCGACGGCAGCTGGTCCTGCCTCCCGGTCGAGAACCTCCCCGACGGGCGCCACCAGCTCCAGCCCGTCGCCGTGGACGCCGCCGGCAACCGCACCGACGGCAAGCCCGTCGCACTGACCGTCGACACCGTCGCCCCCGCCCGGCCCACCCTGACCGGCCCCGCCGGCGGCGAGACCGTCCGCACCGCGCGGCCCCGGCTCACCGGCCGGGCCGAACCCGGCACCACGGTCACCGTCACCGTCCGCGCCACCGGCAGCGAACGCGCCACCCTGTGCAGCGGCGTCGCGGCGACCGACGGGACGTGGGCGTGCACCGCCGTCCGCGACCTGACGGACGGTGAGCAGACCCTGCTCGCCACCGCCACCGACCGCGCGGGCAACGGCACCGCGGGGGAGCCCGTCACCGTCCACGTCTCCCTCCCGGCCATTCCGCCGGCCTCGCCGTCGCCGTCGCCGTCCGTGACACCCTCGCCGAGTGCGAGTGCGAGTGCGAGTGCGAGCGTCTCGGCGTCGCCGTCCGCCTCCGCCTCTGCTTCTGCTTCTGCTTCCGGATCCGGTCCGTCCTCCGCGTCTGCCTCGGCGTCCGGTTCGGCCTCGACGTCCGGCTCCCCGTCGGCATCGGTGCCCGCCTCCGGTTCACCGTCCGCGTCCGCGTCTGCTTCTGCTGCGGCCGGCGGCTCGACCGGGCCGTCCCCGAGCGCCTCGCCCTCGGACGGCCCGGACCTCACCGTCCCGCTCCCGCCCGGGCTGCTCCCGATCGTGGTACCGCCGGTGCTGCTGCCGTTCCTGCCCCCGGTGGCTGTCCCGGTCGGCTCCGCCTCGGCCGTGCCGTCCCCGGGCACGTCCGCTGCCGCGGCGCCGTCCCCGAGCGGCTCCGATGCCGCGGCGGCTTCCGACTCGCCCGCGCCGAGCGCATCCGCAGCCTCCGGCTCGGCCGTACCGAGCGCCCCCGCCGTGGCGCCGCCGGCCTCGCCGTCGCCCACCTCGCCGTCCCCCGCTGCTCCCTCGCCCGTTGTTCCCTCGCCCGCCGCCCCGTCGGTCGGCTCGCCGGTCCCGGGCCTGCCGTCCACCCCGGCCCCGCCGGGAGCGTCCCCGAGCGGCGGCCCGGCAGTTGACCCGCTCGCCGCAGCGGCCTCCAAGTCCCCTGTTGCCGCGCCCGCCTCCGGGTCCGTGTCCGTGTCGGCGTCTCCGGCCGTGACGGCCTCCGCCGCTGCCTCGGCGTCGGCCTCCGCGGTGGCGTCCGGCCCGTCCTCCCCGGCGGCCGGGGCGCCGCCGGGCGCGCGGGGGCCCGGTGTCGCCCGCCCGGCGGACGGTGAGGGCGCCGACGCGGTCGCCGGCGCCGAGGCGGCGGCCAGGGGCGCGGGTACGCCCGCCGCTCCGCCGCCCGGCCCGATGGCGACGACGCAGAACTCGTCGTCGAGCGGCTGGCGGGGCCTCGCCTGCGGCGTCCTGCTGATCCTGGCCGCGCTGGGTCTGGTGACACGCCGGGTGTTCGGCCGCGGAAGTGGCTCCCGGCGACGCTGACGGCCCGTCGGATCCCACCCGTTCTCGCAGGTCGGAGCGGGTGGGATCGCCCGGCGCCGGGCCGGCCCCGACCGACACGCCGTCAGGCGAAATGTCGCATTTGATGACTTATCAACCTAGCCTGAGTCTGGCACTGCCCGTCAGATCCGGGCCGCCCGTTGCGCGACACACCGACCCCGAGGATCCGTGCATGGACGTCACCCGCGATTCTTCGCCGCGACCCAACTCCTGGCCCCCCGCCGTACCGGGTGCCCCGGTCGGTGCGACCCAGCTGACCAAAGCGGTCGCGCGCGCCGTGGCCAAGCCGCTGATCAAGCCGCTCCCGCCGCCCGAGGACGAGCTGGAGGCCACCCAGGTCCTCACCGAGCCGATCGGCGCGGACCGTCTCGGCGGCGACCACTTCGGCGGCGACCACTTCGGCGGCGACCACCTCGGCGCGGACCGGCACGGCGCGGACCGGCACGGCGCTGCGCCGGTGGCCCGTCCCGCCGCGGTGCCCGCCGAGCACCCCACCGCCGCCGACTCGCCGGCCACCCGCCGCCCGCCGCGCGCGGACCAGTCGATCCGGGAGCACCGGGCGTTCGCACTGCCGGGCTGGATCCCCCTGCTGGTGATCCTGCTCGGCGTGGCCGGCGTAGTCCTGGTGCTGGCCTGGACCGGCCTGATCCCGCAGCTGGACGTCCTGCCCGACGTCCGCAGCGACGCCGCCCGGGCGAGCGGCCGGCCCGAGGTCACCGACCTGGCGATCGGCGTCGTCACGGGCGCCTGCCTGCTGGTGCTGCTCGCCCTCGCCGGGCTGCTCTCCAACCCGGGCGGCGAGACCCGGCTGCTCACCCGCTGGGGCCGCTACCGCGGCACCGTCCGCCGGACCGGCCTGCTCTGGGTCAACCCGCTGGTGCGCCGCCGCCGCGTGGACGTCCGGCTGCGCCACTGGCGCAGCGACCCGGTCCACGTCACCGACCGGGCGGGCACCCCGCTGGTGGTCCGGCTGCTGATCGTCTGGCGGGTCAAGGACACCGCCCGGGTCACCCTCGGCATCGCCGAGCACGAGACGTACCTGCGGGAGCAGACCCAGGCGGTGCTGACCCGCACCTCGTCCGCGCTGCCCTGCGACTCGAACTCGGCACCCGGCCCGGCCCTGCGCGACGGCCAGTGGTTCGCCGACGAGCTCACCCGCGCGCTGGCGGCCGAGACCGCCCCGGCCGGCATCGAGGTCTACTCGGTCCAGCCGCTGGCCCTGGACTACGCCCCGGAGGTCGCCGAGTCGATGCGCCGGCGCCGGCTCGCCGACCTGGACGCGGGCCTGCGCACGGTCCTGGTCGACGACGCGGTCGAGGCGGCCGCGCTCGCCGTCCGCCGCCTGGAACGGGCCACCGCCCACGAGTTGGACGAGGCCGCCCGCAGCTCGCTGATGGAGCAGCTGCTGGTCGCCTTCGTCGCCCCGGCCGGGGTCACCGCCTCGGTGCCCGCGCCGGCCGCCCGTACGGTGCGCAAGGAAGGAAAGCCCGCGTGACCACGACGACCGAAGCGATAGCCGACGCCTCCGCGCTGCCCGGCTTCGACGAGACGTTCACCCAGGACTGCCGCTGCCGCCACTGCTCGTCGGTGCCGGCGCGGCGGGCCGAGAGCGGCGGGCGGCCCGGCGGCCGAATACACCGGGCCGTCCGCTCCACCTGCCTCGCCACCACCGTGCTGGCCGGCGCCGGCGTGCTGGGCCTCGGCCTCGGTGCCGGTACCGCGGAGGCGATGCCCGCCCCTGCCAAGCCGGGCTGGGACGGCTCGGTGTACTGGTTCAAGAACGCGGCCGGCGAGTGGCGCTACACCAAGTACCTCAGCACCTACCGGGCCCGCACCGGCTCAGCCGGCCCGTCCGGCGCGGTGTCGAGCTCCGGCGGCGGCATCCGCCAGGGCTGGGACGGCTCGGTGTACTGGTTCAGGAACGCCGCGGGCGAGTGGCGCTACACCAAGTACCTCAGCACCTACCAGGCCCGCACTGGCTCCACCGGGTCCACCGGATCCACCGGGCAGGCCCAGCCCCAGTCGCCCTCCCGCGCGGGATACGAGGCCGCGATCTCCTACGCGCTCGCCCAGGTCGGCAAGCCGTACCTGTGGGGCGGCAACGGCCCGAACGGCTTCGACTGCTCCGGCCTGGTCCAGCAGGCGTACCGCCGGGCCGGCGTCGAGACCCCCCGGGTCGCCGACGACCAGTACCGGGCTGCCACCCCGATCAGCGCGAGCCGGCTGCGCCGCGGCGACCTGGTCTTCTGGTCCGGCAACGGACGGGTCTCCGGCATCCACCACGTCGCGATCTACCTCGGCGACGGCACGTACGTGGAGGCTCCCCGCCCCGGCAAGAACGTCCGGGTCTCCCGCCTCACCAGCGGTTACTACCCGGACTTCTTCGGCCGCCCCTGACCCGCCCCCGACCGGCTCCCGACCCGCCCGCGACCCCCGTCCCCGAACCCCCGCGTGCCTCTGTCCACAGCCTGTGGACAGAGGCGCGCGGACGTCGCCCGAGGTGAGAACCCCGTGGAGAACGTCAATCGGCGGGGGTACCGGACTGTCGTGGGAGCTGCCGGGTTGGCTAGAGTCCCTTGCCATGGCTGACAACGACTACGACCCCGCCGGCAGCACGCAGATGTTCCGGGCGTTCGTCGACGAGGCCCCGGCCCCGCAGGCCCCGGGCACCGTCAACACCTACGGCAGCACCTCCTCCTCCAGCCGCACCCCGCTGATCGCGATCTCCGCCGTCCTGGCGCTGGTGGTCGTGGTCGGCGTGATCTGGCTGGCCGTCAAGTAGTTCCCGCCTCGCGCGGCAGGGTGCGCGTCAGGGCACGGACCTAGACTGGGCGGACACCCGCCCCGATCTCGCCCGTGCCCTCTGGAGGCCCCGTGACCGCGCAGCCCGCCGAGACCGCCGTCCAGGCCCCAGAGCCAGCCCGCAGCCTGGGGCTGACCGGCGCGGTCAACGCCCGCGACCTGGGCGGCTACCGCACCGGGGACGGCCGGGTGCTGCGGCACGGCACCGCGCTGCGCGCCGACGCCCTGCACCGGCTCGGCGAGACCGACCTGGCCGCGCTCGCCGCGCACGGCCTGCGCCAGGTCGTCGACCTGCGCAGCCTGGACGAGGTCCGCGAGGCCGGTCCGGACCGGATACCGGGCCTGCCGGTGGCCGAGATCGCCGCCGCCGAGCTGTCCGGCACCGCGGTCACCGTCGAGCGGGCCACCCCCGACGGCATCACCCTGCACCACCTGCCGGTCTTCGCCGCGGACTTCGACATCTACGTCGCGCTGCGTGACGCCCTGGCCGACCGGGACGCCGACAAGCAGCGCGCCCTGCTCGGCAACGGCCGGGCCGCCGGCCTGATGACCGGCCTGTACCGCTGGTTCGTCACCGACCGGCTGGCCCGCGAGCGCTTCGCCACGGTGATCCGCCTGCTCGCCGAGCCGGACGGCACCCCGCTGCTCTTCCACTGCTCGGCCGGCAAGGACCGCACCGGCTGGACGGCCGCGCTGGTCCTTACCGCCCTCGGCGTCGACCGGGACACCGTGTTCGAGGACTACCTGCTGACCAACGAGCGCTCCGCCGCGATCGTTGACCAGATTGTCGACACCTTCTACACCCGCGGCCTGATGAAGGAGCCCGAGCTGCTCCTCCCGGTCTTCCGCGCCGAGCGCGGCTACCTCGAAGCCGCCTTCGAGGAGGTCTCCGCGGGCTGGGACGACTTCGACCACTTCTGGCAGGCCGGCCTCGGTCTGGACGGGGCCGTCCTCGACGGCCTGCGCGTCAACCTGCTGCACCCCTGACCCCGCTGGCCGGCGGGGTCGTGCGGCCGACCGCCCGCGGGGTCAGCCCTGCGGGCGCTCCGGCGTGACGGCGGTGACCAGGGCGGAGACCAGGACGGTCACTCCCAGGCAGCCGGCGGCAACCATGCCCAGGCCGACGAGGAGGATGCCGCCGTCGTCCCACCAGTCGTACCCGACGGCGGCGACCAGCCCGCCCGTGGTGCCGACCACCGCGTCCGCGACGCGTCGCCGGTACGCCGCCCAGCAGACGGCGGGCAGCAGGGTCAGCACCAGACCGATGACCTGCCAGGCCTCGTAGGGGCCCGTCTCGGAGCCGTCGGGGTGGACGTCGCGGAGCTGGTCCCAGCCGAGCCAGGCGGCCCAGGCGGCCATCGGCACCAGGGCGAGCAGCAGGGCGGAGGCGGGGTTCAGGGGCTTCGATCGCATGCCCCGAGCATCCCGTGATGGCCGGCCCCGCGGGCAGAGCGGAAGTACTCACCGTACGGATGAGTACCCTTGCCGCCCCGCCTGCGGGGCCGCCGTCGCGCAGCGGGCCGTCGCTCGGCGATCAGGCCGTCACTCGGCGATCAGGCCGTCCCGGAGCTGGGCGAGGGTCTTGGTGAGCAGCCGGGAGACGTGCATCTGGGAGATGCCGATCTCCTCGCCGATCTGGGACTGGGTGAGGTTGCCGAAGAAGCGCAGCATGATGATCCGGCGCTCGCGCGGCGGGAGCTTGGCGAGCAGCGGCTTGAGCGACTCGCGGTACTCGACGCCTTCGAGGGCGAGGTCCTCGTAGCCGAGGCGGTCGGCGAGCGGGCCGTCGCCGCCCTCGTCCTCGCTGGGGGCGGAGTCGAGCGAGCTGGCGGTGTAGGCGTTGCCGACGGCGAGGCCCTCCACCACGTCCTCCTCGCTGACGCCGAGGTAGACGGCCAGCTCGGGGACGGTGGGGGAGCGGTCGAGCGTCTGGGAGAGGTCGTCGCCGGCCTTGGTGAGGGCCAGCCGCAGCTCCTGGAGGCGTCGGGGGACCCGGACCGACCAGCTGGTGTCGCGGAAGAAGCGCTTGATCTCGCCGACCACGGTGGGCATGGCGAAGGTCGGGAACTCCACCCCGCGGTCCGGGTCGAACCGGTCGATCGCCTTGATCAGGCCGATCGTGCCGACCTGGACGATGTCCTCCATCGGCTCGTTGCGGCTGCGGAAGCGCGCGGAGGCGTACCGGACCAGCGGCAGGTTGAGCTCGATCAGGGTGTCGCGCACGTAGGTGTGCTCGGCGCTGCCCGGCTCCAGGGCGGCGATGCGGCGGAACAGCGAGCGCGACAGCGTCCGCGTGTCCAGCGCCCGGTCGACCACCTCGATCGCGGCCTCCGCCCCGGCCGGCGCGGCCTCGGCGACTTCGACGAGCTCCACGACCCCGACCGCCTCGACGGCGGGAACGTCCTGGACGGCCCCTGCCACCGCACTGCCCAGCTCTGCGGACATGCGCCCACCCCCTCGTGACTGACTGTTCAACGGTCACCACCACACAGTGGTTCCCGGTTGACGGCGTCCTCCAGGTCAATACCGGCCCGCCGAGTCCGGCAAACCCGAACATCGCGAAATGTCACACTGCGGTAACGCGGAGCGACTGCCGCGCGGCCGCGCCTCACTCCTCCCACGCGTTCCCGGTCCGCAGCCGCGTCAGGATCCGTGACAGCAGCCGGGACACGTGCATCTGGGACATCCCCAGCTCGGTGGAGATCTGCGACTGGGTGAGGTTGGCGAAGAAGCGCAGCATGATGATCCGGCGCTCCCGCTCGGGCAGCTGCACCAGCAGGTGGCGGACCATGTCGCGGTGCTCCACGTCGGCCAGTGCCGAGTCCTCGTAGCCGAGCCGGTCGAGCAGGGCGAGCCCGCCCTCGTGCTCCTGTGCGGCCTCCAGCGAGGCGGCGTTGTACGCCCGCCCGGCGTCCAGGCAGGCCCGCACGTCCTCCTCGGGGATCCGCAGGTTGGCGGCGATCTCGGGCACCTTGGGGGCCCGCCCGTGGACCACGGTCAGCTCCTCCATCGCGCTGCTGACCTGCACCCACAGCTCCTGCAGCCGGCGCGGCACGTGCATGGTGCGGACGTTGTCCCGGAAGTAGCGCTTGATCTCGCCGAGGATGGTCGGCAGCGCGTACGTCGGGAACTGCACGCCCCGGGTCGGGTCGAACCGGTCGATCGCGTTGATCAGCCCGATCGTGCCGACCTGGACGATGTCCTCCATCGGCTCGCTGCGGCTGCGGAAGCGGGTCGCGGCGTACCGCACCAGCGGGATGTTGATCTCGATCAGTGCGGCCCGCACCCGGGCCCGCTCGGGGGTGCCGGAGGGCAGTTCGGCCAGCCGCTCGAACAGCACCCGGGTCAGCGTCCGCACGTCCACCGAACCACGCGCACCGGCCGCGCCGGGCCGGCGGGCGGTCAGCTCCTCGGCCGACTCGTCCTTCAGCTCCTGCGCCAACCCGTCCTCCGGTGCGCTGTCCTGTGTCCGCACGGACCGTCACCCCTCCCTAGTCGAACCTGCGATCAAGAGGCCGCCGCCTGTCTGCTGGTCGGGCCGCGCTCACCACCTCGCTGCCGTCGCGGGTCGCCATATCCGGCAAAACCGGTCATAGCATCACAAGTTGCTCGGCAGCCGGGCAAGCACCACGCCGAGGCGTGTTGACGGCCCGTCGATTCGGCGTTCGGACGCACCGCAGCCCCCCGCCGCGGTCATCGGCGAGGGGCTGCAAGGGTCGTGCGTGTGCGACTTCTGGGCCGTCCGGGTGGTGCCGGACTCAGACCTCGACGTCCGCGATCACCCAGGTGGCGAACTCGCGCCACTGCCCGGCGGCGGCCTGGTGCGCCGGGTGGCCGAGGTACGCGACCAGCGCCTCGCGGTCCTCGACCAGGCTGTTGATCGCGTAGTCGTACGCGATGTCGCGGTCGGTGGTGTTCCAGCCGCACTCCCACTCGCGCAGCTCAGGGATCAGCGCACCCAGCTCCTCGAACGCCTTAGCGCCGGCCAGCGCGCGCGGGTCGTCCTTGGCGACGCCTTCATTGAGCTTGAACAGGACCAGGTGTCGGATCACGGTGCCGCTCCTCGCGGATGGTGAGGGTTGTCGAACCCCGCCACCGTAACCGCCCGCGCCCGCCGCCCAGCGCCGCTGCCCACCATCCGGTCGGGCCCGCTACGACACCAACCCGGTCATGAACGTCCCGACCGCTTTCGCCGCGTCCGAGATGCCGACGAAGCCCGACTGGACCAGCTCCGCCGCCCGCTGCGGCGAGGTGATGATCGTGTAGATGACGAAGATGAGCAGGAGCCACATGCCGATCTTCTTCGCCTGAGCCATCGAACGGGCCTGCCTTCCCTGGCGCGGGCCGCCGCCTTGTCCCCGGGCGTCCCTCCTCCTGCGCGCAGCTTATCCACCGTTCGGCCCAAGCCGTCAGCACCCTGTTCACCCGCCGGGACGAAGGTCCTCCCTGCAGAGGCCTTTCTCCGGATGTGCCCGCCCCGCCGCCCCGGCAGGATGGTTGATGTACCGAGGATCTGGCAGGAATCCCCGGTACGTGGGTCCGGAGGTCCCCGCTGTGGGACCGGCGCCGCGGCTTCCCCCCTGACGCGGCACCGGTAGTGGGACCTCCGCCAGGGCGCCCGTCCGTCCCCCCGGGACGGGCGCCCCACCCTTCGTCTCCCCTTCGCTCAGAATGCGCGCAGCTCCGCGAGCGCACCCACCAATCGCGCCGCCTCCTCGCGCACCTCCCCGGCCTCGTCGCCCGCCGCCCCCGCGGCCAGCGCCGAGGCCGTCGCCGTCTCCTCCGGCCAGTGGAACGCCAACGCCCGCAACGCCTCCACCCGCACCCCCGGATCCGGGTCCGCCCCCGCCCGCGCCACCAGGAACGCCACCGCCGCACCGGCCCCCGCCGCACCGGCCCCCGCCGCCCGGGAACGCCGAAGGGCCCCGACCGTCTCCGGTCGGGGCCCTTCGGAATGCTGGCGGTAGCGGTGGGATTCGAACCCACGGTGAAGTTGCCCCCACACACGCTTTCGAGGCGTGCTCCTTTGGCCGCTCGGACACGCTACCGAGGGAGACTCTACCGGACGGGTCGCGGTGGGACGAAATCCGTATCAGCGGTGGGTGTCGAAGAAGGCGAGGAGCTGGGCGGAGCACTCGTCGGCGAGGACGCCGGGGACGACCTCGGGGCGGTGGTTGAGGCGGTTGTCGCGCATCACGTCGAAGAGCGACCCGGCCGCGCCGGCCTTCGGGTCGAGGGCGCCGTAGACGACGCGGTCGATCCGGGAGAGCACGATCGCCCCGGCGCACATGGTGCAGGGCTCCAGGGTGACCACCAGGGTGCAGCCGCCGAGCCGCCATTCGCCGACGGCGCGGGCGGCCTCGCGGATGGCGACCACCTCGGCGTGGCCGGTGGGGTCGCCGACCGCCTCGCGGACGTTGTGGCCGCGCCCGAGCACGCTGCCGTCCGGCCCGAGCACGAGCGCCCCGACCGGTACGTCACCGGTGGCGGTGGCCCGGGCGGCCTCGTCCATGGCGAGGCGCATCGGGCCGGTCCACCGGTCGCGGACCGGGTCGGGGCGCACCGGGGCCGGCAGCGGCCGGATCCCGGTGGTGTCGAGATCGGCGGCGGTCGGGGCGGGGGCGGGCTGCATGGACCCAGTGTCGGGCACCGGTGCCGCCGTTACCGAACGGCCTCCAGGACCTCGCCGCAGCCGAGCGCCTCGGCGATCTCGGCGAGGGCGTCGCCGGAGTCGGCGCCCTCCCCGGCAAGGGCCATCAGGTCGCCGGCGCCGAGGCCGTACTCGGCGAGGATCTCGGAGTCGCCGAGCGGGCCGACCGGGGCGGCGCCGAGGCCGGTCGCGGTGTCCGCGTCGTCCTCGTCGTCGTCCTCGTCCGTGCCGGACGCGGCGTCCTCGTCGTCGAGTTCGGCCACCAGGTTGTCGAGGTCGTCGAAGTCGGCCTCGCCGTCCTGTTCGATCAGTTCGTCGGTGAGGACGGCGCCGTAGGAGCTGCGGGCGGCCGCGGCGGCATCGGAGACGAAGATCCGCGGATCGTCCTCACCGTCCACCCTGACGACCGCGAACCACGCGTCCTCCTGCTCGATGAAGACCAGGACGGTGTCCTCGTCCTCGGCGGCCTCGCGGGCCAGATCGGCAAGGTCGGCCAGGGTTTCCACGTCGTCGAGTTCCGTCTCGCTCACATCCCACCCGGCACCGGTGCGAGCAAGCACTGCAGCGAAGTACGCCACCAGGGACACTCCCAAGATTGGTCTCGGCTGTCGGCATCTCGGGCGGGTGCGGTCCGGCCGCCCCCGCGCCATCAGGCGGTCCGCTGTTCGGACCGTCCCACCGCATCGTGACAGAAAGCCCGCCGCTGCGGGGGGTGTTCGGCACCGCGTCTTCGCAGGTCGTGTCGGAATGGTCGGCCGGGGGTCGGCCGAAGGCGGGCAAAACGCCGGTGGGGGGCCGCCGGGAGGGCGTGGAGGGGTCGGATGGCGGGTCAGATCCGGAAGGTTCGCATCCGCATCGCTTCGCGCATCCGGCGCTCCTTGGTGCGTCTCGGCTGGACGCGGGCGCGCAGTTCGCGCGCCTCCGCGAGCTCGCGGAGGAACACGGCGCGACGTTTGCGCCGCTCCGCCTCGGTCTCAGGTTTGGGCTGGGACTCGTCTGTCGAGCCGGGCCCGATCACCGGGTTGCTCTTCATAGAGTCCGACTTTCCCAGAAGTGTCCGCTTGATACCACAGCGCGGACGATGCTTCGGTCATTGACACAAAGGGCGGGGCCGGACGCGGCGAGTCGTACGTACGTGCTCGCGGCCGTTATCGTCGGGTACATGCGCCTCCACGTCGTCGACCACCCGCTGGTCGCCCACAAACTCTCCACCCTGCGCGACGAGCGCACGGACTCGCCGACCTTCCGCCGGCTCACCGACGAGCTGGTGACCCTGCTCGCGTACGAGGCGACCCGGGACGTCCGCACCGACGAGGTCGAGATCACCACCCCGGTCGCCGTCACCCAGGGCACCCGGCTGAGCTACCCGCGTCCGCTGGTGGTGCCGATCCTGCGGGCCGGTCTCGGCATGCTGGACGGCATGACCCGGCTGCTGCCGACCGCCGAGGTCGGCTTCCTCGGCATGGTCCGCAACGAGGAGACGCTGGAGGCGTCCACGTACGCGACCCGGATGCCGGACGACCTGTCCGGGCGGCAGGTGTACGTGCTCGACCCGATGCTCGCGACCGGCGGCACGCTGGTGGCGGCGATCCGGATGCTGCTGGAGCGCGGCGCGACCGACGTCACCGCCGTGGTGCTGCTGGCCGCGCCGGAGGGCGTCGCGCTGATGGAGAAGGAGCTCGCCGGCCAGCCCGTCACCGTGGTGACCGCCGCGCTCGACCAGCGCCTGAACGAGCACGGGTACATCGTCCCGGGCCTCGGCGACGCGGGCGACCGCCTCTACGGCACCGCGGGCTGAAACCGCACGGAACGCGGCCGTACAGAACGCGGCCCGCACGGAACGCGGCCCGCACGGAACGCAGAGAGGGGAGCCCCGGACGGGGCTCCCCTCTCGCTTTCGCTTCCGGCTCAGCAGCTGCCCGGGGCCGGGGTCGGGGTGACCGGCTTGGTGGCCTCGGCGAGCGCGGCGGCCGCCTGGGTCGGGTCGAGCAGCGCGGCGTAGGTGTCGCCGATGACGAAGTCGACGGTGGCGTCGGCGCGGGTGTCCTCGGTGGCGGTGGCGCCGGCGGCCTGCGACTTCAGCAGGGTCGCGGCGCCGAGCCCGCCGGGGCCGCTGACCACCTGGATGGTGCCGGGCACCTTCCCGAGCGCGGTCGGCGCGTTGCCGACCTTGCCCACGGTGAATCCGCGCTTCTTGAGCTCCTCGGCCGTCCGTGCCGCCAGGCCCGACTTGTCGGTGGCGTTGTACACGTTGACCGTGACGGCCTGCGGCTGGGGCACGGCGGTGCTGCTCGCGGCCGGAGCGCCCGGGGCCGCGGCGCCCGAGGCGGCGGCCGGTGCACCCGAGGCGGCCGGGGCGCCGGCCGAGCCGGACGGGACCGGGGCGGCGAGCGGCTTGCCGGAGGCGGCGGGGGTCGCGCAGGCCTGGGCGGTGGCGTTCTTGCCCTTGCCGGTGAAGATGTCGAACAGCTGGACGCCGCCGAGGGCCACCAGGGCCAGGGCGAGGACGCCGCCGATCGCGGCCAGCACCTTGCGGCTGCGGCGCGGCGGGCGGCCGAGGCGCGGGTACGAGTTGCCGGTGATCCGGTACTGCTTCCCCTTCAAACCCTGGGGAGTCAACATGCTCATGGTCTGTCTCCCCCAAGAGGTGCCGGGGCGGATTCCGGGGACCGCGACGCGGCCTTGTCAGCAGATTAGTGCGACTACGCTGCGAACGTACTAAATGATCATCATCTGGAGTACGAGGGCACTCGAAAGGATGTACCCGCGCCGCCGGTGAGCGGCCCGGGGTGGGGATGACGAGCGGTCAGTCCATCTCCAGCACGCGGGCGTGCAGGACCTGGCGCTGCTGGAGGGCGGCCCGGACCGCGCGGTGCAGCCCGTCCTCCAGGTAGAGGTCGCCCCGCCACTTGACCACGTGGGCGAAGAGGTCGCCGTAGAACGTGGAGTCCTCGGCGAGCAGGGTTTCGAGGTCGAGCTGACCCTTGGTGGTCACCAACTGGTCCAGCCGCACCGGACGCGGCGCGACGTCCGCCCACTGGCGGGTGCTGGTCCGGCCGTGATCCGGGTACGGGCGTCCGTTGCCGATGCGCTTGAAGATCACACGGAAAGCCTACCGTTCGGGGCACTCCGGGCGCAGCACGCCGGACCTGACCTGCGCGGCGCGGCAGCCGAGGTTTTGATGGGAATGACGTTTTCATCCCCTTATGTACGGGAGCCCGTCGCGATGACCACCGCCGACCGCAACGCCGCAGCGCCGACCGCCCCGCCCGCCACCACCCCCGCCGCCCCGCCGGAGGCGGTCCTGCAGATCGCCGCCGGGTACGCGTTCACCGGCCCGGCGCTGGAGCTGGGCGCCGCGCTGCAGGGCACCACCGCCTACCCCGACGCCCAGGTGCGGATCCCGCTCGGGGTGCTCAACCGGCACGGGCTGGTCGCCGGGGCGACCGGCACCGGCAAGACCAAGACGCTGCAGCTGATCGCCGAACAGCTCTCCGCGCAGGGCGTGCCGGTCTTCCTCGCCGACGTCAAGGGCGACGTCTCCGGCATCTGCGCGCCTGGCGCGGCGAACGACAGGGTGGCCGCGCGGGCCGCCGAGGTCGGTCAGGACTGGACGGCGCAGGGCTGCCCGACCGAGTTCTACGCGCTGGGCGGCCAGGGCGCGGGCATCCCGGTCCGGGCCACCGTGACCAGCTTCGGCCCGCTGCTGCTGTCCAAGGTGCTGGAGCTGAACGAGACCCAGGAGGCCTCGCTCGGCCTGGTCTTCCACTACGCGGACCGGCGCGGCCTGGAGCTGTACGACCTCAAGGACCTCACCGCGGTGATCTCCTTCCTGACCTCGCCGGAGGGCAAGGAGGAGCTGAAGGGCATCGGCGGGCTGTCGGCGGCCACCGCGGGGGTGATCCTGCGGTCGTTGACGGTGCTGGAGAACGAGGGCGCCGGGGCGTTCTTCGGCGAGCCGGAGTTCGACACCGCGGAGCTGCTGCGCACCGCGGCGGACGGGCGCGGCACGGTGTCGGTACTGGAGCTGCCCGCGGTGCAGGACCGGCCGAGGCTGTTCTCCACCTTCCTGATGTGGCTGCTGGCCGACCTCTACCAGGAGCTGCCCGAGGTCGGCGACCTGGACAGGCCGAAGCTGGTGTTCTTCTTCGACGAGGCGCACCTGCTCTTCAAGGGCGCCTCCAAGGCCTTCCTGGAGGCGATCACCCAGACGGTGCGGCTGATCCGCTCCAAGGGGATCGGCATCTTCTTCGTCACCCAGACCCCGAAGGACGTGCCGGCGGACGTGCTGGCCCAGCTCGGCAACCGGGTGCAGCACGCGCTCCGCGCGTTCACCCCGGACGACGCCAAGGCGCTGAAGGCCACGGTGTCGACGTTCCCGAAGTCCTCGTACGACCTGGCCGAGGTGCTGACCGGGCTGGGCACCGGCGAGGCGGTGGTGACGGTGCTGTCGGAGAGGGGGGCGCCGACGCCGGTGGCGGCGACCAGGCTGCGGGCGCCGCAGTCGCTGATGGGGCCGGTGGACCCGGCGGCGCTGCGGGCGGCGGTGGACGCCTCGCCGCTGACCGCCAAGTACCGGGACGCGGTCGACCGGGAGTCGGCCTACGAGAAGCTGACCCGCCCGCCGGCCGTCGAGCCCGCGGGGGCGCCGGAACCCGCGGCCGAGCCGGAGCCGCGGGCCGAGGAGCGGAAGGGACGCAAGGAGGAGGGCGGGCTGCTCGGCTCGCTGCTGAGCAGCCCGGCGCTGAAGTCCTTCGCCCGCTCGGCGGGCACGCAGCTGGGGCGGGAGATCAGCCGCAGCATCTTCGGGACCTCCCGCCGCAAGCGCTGACCTCGCGGCGGGTCAGGCCGCGCAGAACTCGTTGCCCTCGGGGTCCCGCATGACCCACCAGTGGCCCGCGGGGCCCTTGTCGACCTCGTGCAGCCGGCTCGCGCCGAGCGCCTCCAGCCGGGCGACCAGCGCGTCCAGCCCGGCCGGGCCGCTGTGCACGTCGAGGTGCAGCCGGTTCTTGCCGGACTTGGGCTCGGGCACCTCCTGGAACAGCAGCCGCCGGCCGTGCCCGACCCCGCTGGTGGTGTCGTACGGGTCCTCGGGGTGGCGGATCCCGCAGGCGCCGCCGAAGAGCCGGCGGCCGCCGCGGTGGACGACGGCCGACTCGGGGAGGTGCCCGGCGGCGAGCAGCTGCTCGATCAGCGGGCTGGGGTCCTCCACCTCGTACTCCAGCGCCGCCGCCCAGAACTCGGCGAGGGCGGGGGCGTCCGTGCAGTCGATGACGAGCTTCCAGTGCAGGGGCATGCCTCCCACTGTCGCCCAGGGGTGCGACAGCTAGCCGAGCGCCGCGCCGATCCGGTCCATCGAGGACAGCCGCATCAGGCCGTAGTTGTAGAACTCGACCTCGGGAACGCCCAGTTCGCGCAGGGTGGCGATCTTGGCGGCGAGGTTGGCCGGGCCGTCGCAGTCGGAGGCCATCGGACGCAGGATGACGGCCATCTGCTCGGGGCGGACGCCGTGCAGGGCGAAGGCGGCGACCTTCTCGCGGACGTCCTCGGGGGACTTGGCGTAGCCCAGGGTCTCGATCTGCGGCACGGCCTTGGCGAGCGCGGGCAGGTCGATGCCGGAGAGCCAGCCCTGGCCCGGGCCGCCGCCGTCCATGAAGGTCAGCCGCATGCCGTGGCCGGCCGCCGCCTCGGCGAGCTCGGCGGCGAGCGAGGTGACGGTCAGGGTGGCGGCGTCCAGGTACGCGGCGACGGCGCCGTCGGCGAGGCCGTCCAGGGCGGCGGGGGCGAGGGCGCGCTCCTCGTCGGCGATCCGGGCGCGCAGCTCGTCCCGGACGGCGCGGTGGACGTCGTCGGCGTCCACCCCGGCGTGCTCGGCGGCGGCCCGGCAGTGCGGGCAGAAGCAGATGCCGAGCAGCGCCTCGGTGACCGGGCCGAGCTCCTCGAAGTAGCGCTCGTGGTGGTAGCCGTGGCGCAGGCCGTGGAAGTGCAGCGACTCGGCGCGGATCGCGTCCACGCCGTACCGGGCCAGCTCCTCGACCAGGCCGTGGGCGTACGCGCGGACCTCGGGGTTGGCCGGGCAGAGCTCGGTGAGGTGGCGGTCGCCGAAGGCGTTGGCGGGGGAGCAGTCGGGGTGGGCGAAGCCGAGCCGGTCGTTGTGGCAGAAGACCGTCCAGGCGTGCAGCTTGAGGCCGCGGCGGCGGGTCTCCTCGGCGGCCTCGGCGAACGGGTCGCGGTCGCCGATCGCGGTCGACGGCACCGGGGCGAGCCGGCGGCCGGCCCAGCGGGCCGGGTCGGGCCGGAAGTACGCGGCGCCCGGCTCCAGGTAGCGGATCACCCGGCGCGGGTTGTGCGGGAAGACGTCCCGGGCCTCGTGGTAGACCGAGGCGAGCGTGACGCCGCCGACCCCGGCCCGGTCGGTAAGGTTGCCGAAGAAGGTGTCGGCCCCCTCGTCGAGCAGATCGGTGGCGAAGGCGAGGACGGACGACTCCACGGGGCGGCTCCGGAGAACGGTGGTGCGGGGACCTCCACGCTATCCGGGCGCCCCGCAATGGTCTATACCTGATGGCTGGGCGAGGGGTGCGGCATGACGGCGGTCTACCGGGGGTTCGGACAGGCGGAGCTCGACCGCGAGTACTCGCCCAGCAGCATGGTCGCCGACATGGGCGCCGAACTGGCGCACGCCACCGCGGTCAGCGAGTCGGCGTACCGCGAGCTGACGGTGCGCCGCGACCTGCCGTACGGCCCCGGGGCGCCCGAGCGGACCGACTTCTTCCCGGCCGAGGGCGCCGACGGCCCCGCGCCGCTGCACGTGTACGTCCACGGCGGCTACTGGCAGGAGCTGGACAAGACCGACTCGGCCTTCGCCGCCCCCGACCTCGTCCGGCGGGGCGCCGCCTTCGCCGCCGTCGGCTACGGCCTCGCGCCCGGCTGGGACCTCGACGCGATCGTCGGCCAGGTCCGCCGCGCCGTGCTCCGGCTGCTCGACGACGCCGAGCAGCTGGGCGTCGACCCGGCCCGGGTCTGGCTCAGCGGCAGCTCGGCCGGCGCCCACCTGGTCGCGATGGCCCTGCTCGACCCGCGGATCGCCGGCCGGGTGGCCGGCGCGGTGCTGCTCAGCGGCGTCTACGACCTGGAGCCGATCGCCCTCAGCTACGTCAACGAGCCGCTCGGCCTGGACGCCGACGGCGCCCGCCGCAACAGCCCGCTCCACCTGCTGGCGAACGCCCTGCCCGAGGCCGGCCTGCCGCCGCTGGTGATCGCGCTCGGCGAGCACGAGACGGCGGAGTTCGGCCGCCAGCAGGCCGAGTTCGCGGCCGCCGCGCGGGCCGCCGGGACGGCGCTGCGGGAGCTGGTGGTGAAGGGCCGCAACCACTTCGACCTGCCGCTCGACCTCGGCCGGACGGACACCGAGCTCGGCGCGGCGGTGGCGGAACTGACCGGGGCCTGACGGTCCGTAGACTGCGCCTCAACCCCCAAGGGCACGAGGAGAAGGGCAGCGTCATGACCGATCGTCCACCGCTTCCGTACGACTTCCTGCGGCAGGTCCCCGCCTTCGAGCTGACCAGCACCGACCTCACCGACGGCGCCACCATGCCGGACGGGCAGGTCTACTCCGCCGGGAACCGCTCCCCCCAGCTGTCCTGGACCGGCTTCCCGGAGACCACCCAGGGCTTCGCCGTCACCTGCTTCGACCCGGACGCGCCCACCGGCAGCGGCTGGTGGCACTGGATCGCGGTCGACCTGCCGGCCTCCACCACCGAGCTCGTCACCGGCGCCGGCGCCACCGACGCGGACCTGCCCGGGACGGCCTTCCACGTGCGCAACGACTTCCCGGAGTACCGGTACGACGGCGCCGCGCCGCCGCCCGGCCCGGCGCACCGCTACGTCTTCGTGGTGCACGCCCTGGACACCGCCTCGCTCGGCGTCACCCGGGACACCCCGGCCGCCGCCGTCGGCTTCCGGCTCGCCGCGCACGCCGTCGGCCGAGCCATGCTCACCGTGGAGTACAAGTCCGGCTGACGGCCGCGCGGATCAGGCGGTCTGCAGCACCTGGGCGAGGAACGCGTCCAGGTTGGCCACCGTCCGGGCGACCTGCTCCTCCAGCGACAGCGACTCGTCCGGGCGGCTGACCGTCGCCGGCCGCCGAATCCCGCGCACGTACAGCGGACACGCCAGGTCCGCGCAGATGTAGGTGCCCACGGTGTTGCCCTCGCGGCCCGCCGCACCCGCCCGGCGGGCGGTCAGCAGCGCCACGCCCGAGCCCGCGTGCGCGGTCACGCACAGCGAGCAGACGTTGGTCTTGGTCAGGCTGCGGCGCACGTTCGGCGTCCGCAGGGTCACCCCGACCAGGCCGCCCGCGGTCTCCGCCACCAGGTAGCCCCGGTCCGGGGCGCCCGGGTCGCGCCACCCCAGGAAGTCCAGGTCCGCCCACGGCAGCGCCGCCAGGTCGCGCGGGACGTGCAACCTGCGGGCCTCGCCCTTGGAGCAGTTGACGAAGGACTCGCGGATCTCGTTCTCGGTCAGCGCACGCATTGGGCCGACGCTAGCCGACCGGTATGCCCCTGTCGCCCGAATATCGGCCCGTCCGGGCGGGCCGTGTCACGAATCCGGTGCCTGCTCCGTCGTACCGGCAGAAGCACCGAGCACAGCGCCGGCGCGGCAGGACGCAGAGACGGAGACACGACCATGACCACCGACCCCATCCTGGTCACCGGCGGCACCGGCACCCTCGGCCGGGAGGTGGTCCCGCTGCTGCGGGCCGCCGGGCGCGAAGTCCGGGTGCTCAGCCGCCACCCGCGGCCCGCCACCGACGGCGTCGAGCAGGTCGCCTGCGACCTGGCCACCGGCGCCGGCCTGGACGCGGCGCTGGCCGGCGTCGACACCGTGGTCCACCTGGCCGGCGGGCCCAAGGGCGACGAGGTCACCACCGCCCGCCTGGTCGCCGCCGCGCGGCGGGCCGGCGTCCGGCACCTGGTCTACATCTCGGTGGTCGCCGCCGACCGGATCCCGCTCGCCTACTACCGCTCCAAGCACGCCGCGGAGCAGGCCGTCGCCGGGTCGGGCATCCCGTACACCACCCTGCGCGCCGCCCAGTTCCACACCTTCGCGCTGGCCTACGTGGAGAAGGCGGCCAAGCTGCCGGTGGTCCCCGCGCCCGGCGGGATGCGCTGCGAGCCGGTCGACGTCCGCCACGTCGCCGAGCGGCTGGTCGACCTCACCCTCGGCGAGCCCGCCGGCCTCGTCCCCGACCTGGCCGGGCCCCGGGTCTACACCCTCGGCGAGCTGACGGCCGGCTACCTGGCGGCCCGGGGACGGCGGCGCGTGCAGCTGCCCGTCCGGGTGCCCGGCAAGGTCGGCCGCGCCTACCGGGCCGGCGACAACCTGGCCGGGACCGGCGCCGAGCGCGGCGGCCGGGGCTGGGAGGCCTTCCTCGGCGACCTGGCCGCCGCCTGAGCCTCAGCCCTCCTGCGCGGCCTTGGCGGCGCGCTTCGCCTCCTGCTTGAAGGCGCGGACCCGCACCAGCGACTCCGGCCCGGTGATGTCCGCGACCGAGCGGAAACTGCCCTGCTCGCCGTACGCCCCGGCCGCCTCCCGCCAGCCGGTCGGCCGGACACCGAGCTGCTTGCCCAGCAGCGCGAGGAAGATCTGCGACTTCTGCTTGCCGAACCCCGGCAGCCCGGTCAGCCGGGCCAGCAGCTCCCTGCCCGTCCCCGCGTCCCGCCAGACGGCCTCGGCGTCGCCGTCGTAGTGCTCCACCAGGTACTGGCACAGCTGCTGCACCCGCTTGGCCATCGACCCCGGGTAGCGGTGCACCGCCGGCTTCTCCGACAGCAGCGCGGCGAACTCCTCCGGGTCCGCGGCGGCGATCCGGTGCGCGTCCAGGTCGTCCGCGTCCAGCCGCCGACTGATCGTGTACGGGCCGGTGAACGCCCATTCCATGGGCACCTGCTGGTCCAGCAGCATGCCCACCAGGGCGGCCAGCGGACTGCGGCTGAGCAGCTCGTCGGCGTCGGGCTGCTGGGCGAGGTGGAGGCTGACGGTCATGCGCCCATGCTGGCAGGACGCCCCCGCGGGGGCATATTGGGGACATGGACGAATCCGTGCGCTTGGTGGTGTTGCGGCACGCGAAGGCGGCGTGGCCGGACGTGCCCGACGAGGAACGGCCGCTCGCCCCGCGCGGCGAGGCCGACGCACCGGCCGCCGGCCGGTGGCTGCGGGAGCACGGCGTGCTGCCCGACCTGGTGGTCTGCTCGCCGGCCCGGCGGACCCGGCAGACCTGGGAGCTGGCGCACCGGGAGCTGGGCGCCGACCCGCGGGTGGTGCTGGAACCCCGGGCGTACGGGGCCGAGGCCGAGGACCTGGTGGAACTCCTCCGCGACCTGCCCGCCGGCACCGGGACGGTCCTGCTGGTCGGCCACCGCCCCGAGGTGCAGGACCTGGTGCTGCTGCTCGCCGACGAGCGGGAGAGCGAAGCACTGGCCCGGGTCCGCGAGAAGTACCCGACCTCCGGGATCGCCGTCCTGCGGGTGCCGACCGGCTGGGCGGCGCTGGAGCCCGCCACCGCCGAACTCACCGCCTTCGCCGTCCCCCGTGGCACCGCCACCGGAGGCGATTGACCCGGTGGCTACGGTGGACGGGTGCGTTTCGACAGCGTTCCCGAACCCCCGACGGTCGCGGCCCGGCCGCACGACGACCGGGGCTACCCCGTACCGGCGATCACCCCCTGGCAGGACGGGCGGCCGCAGTTCGCGCTGACCGACCACGAGCGCAGCGCCCGCTGCGCCACCGAGCGGCTGTGCTCGGTCTGCGGCGTCCTGATGGAGCAGGGCCCGGTCTGGCGGGTGGTCGGCACCGCCGAGAGCGAGGCGATCGGCGCCGCCCTGGCCGAGGGCCTGCCCTACCGGAACCTCGCGGCGACGCTGGAGGGGCCCGGCCACCGGGCCTGCATGCTCTACGCGGCGATGGTCTGCCCCTACCTGGCCCGGCCGAACGCCCGGCGCGGCCTGTCCGCCGCGGGCGGCGACGGGCTGACCGACCACGTCGTGCGCGGCGCGGCCCGCGGCGCCGGCGGCGCGGTGGTGGGCTTCGCCGACTACGAGTACGCGGTCACCGCCGACCGCGTGCTCTTCCGGTTCCTCGACGTGGTCGAGCACCTGCCGTACACCACCGGCGACGCGCACCTGGCCGAACTGCGCGCCGAACTGACTCGACGGGCAGGTGTCGGACCCAGTCGCTAGCGTGGCACGGGTCCGCGTTTCCACACCGTTGTGCAGGGAGTTGGACCCATGGCCGTGCAGCCCGAAGGCATGCCCTGTTGGGCCGATGCGACGTTCCCCGACCTGGAGGGCGCCAAGCAGTTCTACGGGAAGGTCCTCGGCTGGACCTTCGGCGAGTCCTCGCCGGAGTACGGGAACTACACGCAGGCGTACTCGGACGGCAAGGCGGTCGCCGCCGTCGTCCCGCCGATGCCCGGTCAGGAGGGCCACTCCCAGTGGTGCCTGTACCTCGCCTCGCCGGACGCCGCCGCGACCGCCGGGAAGATCCGGGAGGCCGGCGGCACGGTGCTGATGGAGCCGATGCAGGTCGGTGACTTCGGCACGATGGCGATCGCCCAGGACCCGGGCGGCGTGGTCTTCGGCGTCTGGCAGGCCGGCAGCCACGAGGGCTTCGAGAAGCGCACCGAGCACGGCGGATACGCCTGGGCGGAGATCTTCACCCGCGAGCCGGGCAAGGCGGACGGCTTCTTCCCGGCGGTCTTCCCGTACTCCGCGCAGCAGATGAACGACGACAACGTCGACTACCGGGTGCTCAACCTGGGCGGCGAGCCGGTGCTCGGGCGGATGGAGATGACCGCCGAGATCCCGGCCGAAGTGCCGTCGTACATGAACGTCTTCTTCGGCGTCGACGACTGCGATGCCGCCGTCGCCCGGGCCGTCGAGGCCGGCGGCAAGCTCGTCTTCGGCCCGATGACCATGCCGTTCGGGCGGTTCGCCGCGCTGGTCGACCCGCAGGGCGCGGCCTTCTCGATCATCGACGGCGACACCGTCGAGGGCGAGCTGCCCACCATGACGGACGTGGCCTGAGATGGGCGAGCGCGAGGACCTGCTGGAGACGCTCGACAAGCACCGCGGGTTCCTCCGGTACACCGTGCGCGAGCTGGACGACGAGCAGGCCGCCCGGCGCACCACCGACAGCGAGCTGTGCCTCGGCGGGCTGATCAAGCACGTCGCCGGCGTCGAGGAGCGCTGGATGCGGTTCGCCACCGGCGGGGCCGAGGCGATGCGCAGCGAGCCGGTCGACTGGGAGGGCCAGTTCCGGATGGACGGCGAGACCCTCGCCGCGCTGCTGGAACGGTACGAGGAGGTCTCGCGGCGGACCGACGCCCTGGTGCGCGAGCTGGACCTCGACCTCGCGCACCCGCTGCCGGAGGCGCCGTGGTTCCCGCCCGGCGCGAAGTGGTCGGTGCGGCGGGTGCTGCTGCACATCATCGCCGAGACCGCCCAGCACTCCGGGCACGCGGACATCATCCGGGAGTCGCTGGACGGTCAGAAGACCATGGGCTGACCAGCCGTCAGGCGTTCCAGCCGCGGCTGCACAGCACCAGGCGGTAGCCGTCGGGGTCGGCGACGGTGACGCCCCACTCGTCCCAGTACGGGTTGTGGGCGGTGACCCGGCTGCCGCCGTGCGCGAGCAGGCGCTCCACCAGCGCCGGTTCGACCGGCGCGCCGAGGTAGAGGACGAAGAGGTCGTCGACCGTGGGGGTGGGGTCGAGCGGGCGGTCGGGGTCGTGGGTGAGCTCGAAGTGCCAGGTGCCCCCGGCGGGCCCGACCATCAACAGGTCGTGCTCGCCGGGCACCCGCTCGGTGCTGCGCCACAGCACGTCGAGGCCGAGACCTCCGACCCAGAAGTCCTCGGCGGCCGCGAGGTCGCGGGACGGGCGGGCGATCCGGACCGGCATACGGGAATCGATCACGGTCGCCGAGCCTAGGCCGTCGCGGGCGGGAGGGCTCGGCACAGGGCGTCCAGCGCCGCCGCGTACGCCGCCGTCGACGGTGTGGCGTAGCCGACCACGAGGCCGTCGGCGGCGGGTTCCGCCGGGGCGTCGGGATGGCGGTAGGGGGCCAGGCCGTCGACCGCGATGCCGAGCCAGGCGGCGGCCTTGAGGGTGCTGGCCTCGGTGCCGGGCGGGAGGCGGAGCACCGCGTGCAGCCCGGCGGCGACGCCGCTGACGGTGACGTGCGGGGCGTGCTCGGCGAGGGCGGAGAGCAACTGGTCGCGCCGCCGCCGGTACTGCTGCCGCATCCGGCGCACGTGCCGGTCGTAGCCGCCGCTCTCCAGGAAGTCGGCCAGGGTCAGCTGGTCGAGGACGCTCGCCCAGGCCTCCCGCTCGCCCTTGACCGCCAGCACCGGTGCGACGAGGTGGGCGGGCAGCACCATCCAGCCGAGCCGCAGCGCCGGGGTCAGCGACTTGCTGACCGAGCCGAGGTAGGCCACCCGCTCCGGGTCGAGGCCCTGCAGGGCGCCGACCGGCTGCCGGTCGTAGCGGAACTCGCCGTCGTAGTCGTCCTCCAGCACCAGGCCGCCACTCGCCCGTGCCCAGTCCACGGCGGCGCTGCGGCGCTCGCGGTGCAGCGGCCCGCCGGTGGGGAACTGGTGCGCGGGGGTGAGCAGCGCGGCACGGACGCCGCGCATCCCGGTGAGCCCGGTGGTCAGCGCGCCGTGCCCGTCGATCGGCAGCGGCCGGGTGGTGACCCCCGCGGCGGCCAGCAGCGAGCGGTGGAACGGCAGCCCGTACGCCTCGACCGCGAGCGGGCCGCGCAGCACCGCGCCCGCCCCGCCGCTGCCGCCCGCGCCGCCGAAGAGCAGCCGCAGGGCGTGCGCGAAGCCGGAGCAGACCACGATCCGCTCGGGGTCGGCGCGCACGCCGCGGGCGCGGGCCAGGTAGTCGGCGAGGGCGCGGCGCAGTTCGATCCGGCCCTGCGGGTCGCCCGGACCGAAGGCGTCGTCGGGGGCGGCGGTCAGGGCGCGCCGGGCGGAGGCGAGCCAGGCGGTGCGGGGGAACGAGCCGGCGTCCGGTTGGCCCTGTTCGAGCCGGTGGACGGGTGCCCGACGGCGGCCCGGGGCGCGGGCCGGGACGCGGTCCGCGCGCGGCCGGACCCGTTCGGCGACCCGGGTGCCGGAGCCCTGACGGGCGGCCAGCCAGCCCTCGGCGACCAGTTCGGCGTACGCGTCGGCGACGGTGTTGCGGGCCAGGCCGAGGTCGGCGGCGAGCGAGCGGTACGGCGGCAGCCGGGTGCCGGCGGCGAGCCGGCCGTCCCGGACGGCCTCGCGCAGCGCCTGGGTGAGCACGGCCCGCCGGCTGCCCGGGCCGGACAGCTCCAGGTGCAGGTCGACGCCGATCCGCTCGGCCGAATTGACCCACGATTCTGCCATGGCAATGAACCTTACCGTGGGTCTTTCCGGGGCGTAGCGTGGTTCTTATGACGATCACTCAGCTGAACGGGACCGCCGACCGCGTCGACTTCGCCGAGGCCGCGCCGAGGGCCTTCAAGGCCCTGATCGGCTTCGACGCCGCCGCCCGCGAGGGGCTGGACCCGGCGCTGGTGGAGCTGGTGCAGATCCGCGCCTCGCTGCTGAACGGCTGCGCGTACTGCCTGCACATGCACACCAACGACGCCCGCAGGGCGGGGGAGAGCGAGGACCGGCTGCACCTGGTCGCGGTCTGGCGGGAGGCCCGGCACTTCTACAGCCCCGCCGAGCAGGCGGCGCTGGCGCTGACCGAGGCGCTCACCCTGGTCGCCGACGGCGGGGTGCCGGACGAGGTGTACGCCCGGGCGGCCGCCGAGTTCGACCGGCCGACGCTGGCCCGGCTGATCGCGCTGATCTGCACCATCAACACCTGGAACCGGGTGGCGCTGGCCACCGCCAAGGTCGCCGGTACGGACGGGCGCGCCGGTCACTGACCGATCGGCGTGCGGGACCGGTCAGCGCGCGGGGTCGGCCAGGGCGGTGCGGAGCCAGGCGTGCGCGTCGCCCATGGTGGGCTCCGGGTCGGCGAGCTCGGCGGCGAGCTCCCAGTAGCGGTCCATCACCGTCTCGACGGCCAGCTGCTCGGCGAGGCCGTGGCGGAACTCCGGGGTGTCCCGGGCGGAGCGGGCGGCGGCGTGGGCCGCGACGAAGCAGTCCAGGGCCTCGCCCGCCGCGGGGGTGCGGCCCGCGGTCAGTTCCGCGACGGCCAGCGCGTACGCCTCGTGGAGGCCGTCGTACAGCACCGCCGGGCGGTAGGGCGCGCCGGGCGGCGGCAGGGGCGGGCCGTTGCCGCCCGGCGGGCAGGGCGCGGTGACCAGGGCGTGCAGCCGGGCGAAGGCCAGCACCTGCGCGGGGGTCGGGTCGTCCGGGGGCACGGCCACCGCGACGTCCAGGATCGAGTCGACCAGCCGGGCGGGCAGCCGGACCGGGAGCACCCGGCGCCAGAACCGGGCGAGCGCGGTGGTGTTCGGCGGGGTGGCGAGGGAGCCGATCAGCCGGAGGCGGTCGGCGCGCTGCTCGGGCGGGCACTCCTGGACCAGCCGCAGGGCGGACTCGCGCCAGCGCAGCGCGGTCAGTTGGGAGCCGATGTCGTCCAGGCGGCGGGCGATCACGTCGCCGAGCTCGCCGTCCAGCGCGTCCCCGGCGCCGAGCACCCGGCCGACCTCGGGGATCGGCAGGTCGAGGGTGCGCAGCGAGCGGATCAGCCGCAGCCGGTCGAGGGCCTCGGGACCGTAGCGGCGGTGGCCGCCGGTGCTGCGGCCGGCGTCGGGGAGCAGGCCGCGGTCGGAGTAGAAACGGACGGTCTTCACGGTGACGCCGGCGTGTTCGGCGAGCTCTCCGATGCTCCACAGACCGTCAGGTGACAAGGGCCCCAGCCTTCCTCGGACAGGTGTTCCTCCACGGTACCGGGACGGCGACGCCGAAGGCCGGTGCCCCGATCGGGGCACCGGCCTCTCGACGGTGTGCGCGGTGGCTCAGGCGACGGGCTGGACCTCCGCCTCGGTCGGGGCCTCGACCGGGGCCGGGGTACCCGGCTTGCGGTCGCGCATCACCAGGGTGGCGAGCAGGGCGGCCGCCAGGACGCCGATCGCGCTGATCGTGAAGGTGGTGGACATCGCGGAGGTGAAGGCCTCACGGGCGGCGGCGATCAGGCCGGGGTCGCCCTGGGCGGTGGCCAGCGCGCCGCCGATCGACTGCCTGGCCTGCTCGGGGGCGCCGGCGGGCATCTCGGCGGCGAAGCCGTGGGCGAGCAGCGAGCCGAGGATCGCGATGCCGAGCGCGGTGCCGGCCTGCTGGATGGTGTCGTTCAGCGCGGAGCCGACGCCGGCCTGCTCCGGCGGGATGGTGCCCATCAGGGCGCCGACCGCGGCCGGCATGGCGAGGCCCGCGCCGAGGCCGAGCAGGCCGAGGGCGACCGCCGGGACGGTGAAGCCGGTGCCCGCGCCGACGGTGGTCAGCAGGGCGAAGGAGGAGGCCATCACCAGCATGCCGGTCAGGATCAGCACCCGGTTGCCCAGCTTCGCCGCCAGGCCGGCCCCGGCGCCGTTGCCGATCAGCGCGGCCACCGCCAGCGGGACGAACGCCAGGCCCGCCTCCAGCGGCGAGTACCCGAGGACGAACTGCAGGTACTGGGTGAGGACCAGCAGCAGGCCGCCGTTGCCGATCTGGACCAGGGTGAGCGAGAGCGAGCCGCCGCTGAAGTTGCGGTGCTTGAACAGCGCCAGCGGGACCATCGGTGCCGAGGTGACGTTCTCCCAGACCACGAAGCCGCCGAGGGCGAGCACCGCGACGGCCAGGGTGACCAGCGAGCGGCCGCCGAACGCGCCGTGCTGCGGGATCTCGATGATCCACCAGACCAGGGCGGTCATGCCGGCGGCGGAGAGCACCGCGCCGAGCGGGTCCGGCTTCTGCCACGGGCCCCTGGACTCCGGCATCAGGGTGAGGGCGGCGAGCACGGCCAGGGCGACCACCGGGACGTTGATCAGGAAGATCGAGTGCCAGGAGAAGTGGTCGATCAGCACGCCGCCGAGCACCGGGGAGCCGACCAGGCCGAGCATCGACACCGATCCCCAGGCCGCCATCGCCCTGCCGCGCTCGTCCTCGTCGAAGACCGTGATCAGGATCGACAGGGTGGAGGGCATGATCAGTGCGCCGCCGACGCCCATCGCGATCCGGACCGCGATCACCTGGCCGGGGTCGGTGCAGAAGGTGGCCGCGAGCGAGGCCGCGCCGAACAGCAGCAGGCCGACGACCATGACCTTCCGGCGGCCGAACCGGTCGCCGAGGCTCCCCGAGGTGAGCAGCAGACCGGCGAAGACCAGCACGTAGGAGTCGAGGATCCACTGGGTGTCCTGGGTCGTGGCGCGCAGGTCCTCGGTCATCGCGGGGACCGCCACGGTCAGCGCCATGCTGTCCACCACCAGGACGAGCGAGCTGAGGCACAGCACGATCAGGATCCACCAGCGGCGCGGATCGCGGGTGCTGCTGGGTGTGCTCATGGGAGTTTCCCTTCGGGTCTGGCGGCTGCGTACACCGTTCCGTCGATGCGAACACTGTACGCAGCTGCGCACAGTGTTCGCAAGTGGGCATCGGTGTACGCTGAATGCGAACGTTGTACGCATCAGCGTGTTGTGCGCATCAGAGTCGGGAGCGTGCCGATGACCGCCGAGAGCAACCCGATCCCGTCCGTCTGGGCCCGCCGCCGGCGCGAGGCCGACCAGCCCTCGCTCAGCCGGGCCGCGATCGTCCGCGAGGCCGTCGCGATGCTGGACGCCGACGGCATCGAGGCCCTGAGCATGCGCAAGCTCGGCGCCCGCCTCAACGCCGGCGCCACCTCGCTCTACCGGCACGTCGCCACCAAGGACGAACTCATGGAGCTCGCCGTCGACGAGGTCGCCGCCGAGATCCACGTCCCGCGGGCCGGCGCCGACTGGCGGGCCGACGTCACCGCGGCCGCCGGCTCCTTCCGGGTCACCGCGCTGCGCCACCCCTGGCTCGCCTCGGTGCTCGGCCAGGCCGGGCTCGCCTACCTCGGCCCCAACCTGATGGCGTTCTCCGAGCGGCTCGCCGCGCTCTTCGCCGACGTCGGCTTCCCCGAGCCGGACCGGGCGATCGACACCGTGCTCTCGTACACGATCGGCATGAGCACCACCGAGGCCGCCTGGCTCACCACCGTCGCCCGCTCCGGCGAGACCGAGGCCGGCTTCATCGCCCGCCTGATGCCCGCCGCCCAGGAGGCCGCCGCGGGCCACGAGCACCTCGGCGGCTCGTACGCCGCGGCCGCGACGGTGGCGGCCCAGGACCCGGTCGGGATCCGCGACGCCAAGTTCGCCTACGGCCTGGAGGTCGTGCTGGACGGGCTGGCGCTGCGGATGGAGCGGGCCGGCTGAGCGACCCGGCGGTCCGAACCCGGCGCGGCGGCCGCGGTAGCCCCGGCCGGGCTCGGTCCCGCGCCGGCCCGTACGGGTTCGCGGGTTCGCTCAGGTCGGCTCGTGGCGGTCGACGGTCAGCCGGCAGCCGCCGTCCGCGCAGGTCTTGCGCAGCCGTCCCCGGGAGACGGTCTGCGCCAGTCCGACGGCCCAGCACATCGGGCAGCCGCGCAGCACCAGCAGACCGGCCGGCACCAGCAGCAGGACGGCCGGCCCGAGCACCGGGACCAGCGCGACCGGTCCGACCAGCAGCCCGAACCCCGCGGCGCCCCGCGCCAGGTGGCGCGGCAGGGACGGGCTGGAGAAGTCCGGACGGTCGGTCCCCGCCCCGCTCATCGCCCCCCTCCCGCCGGCCGACCGGCCGCCGCCCGGCCGGCCGGCGGGGCGTACGACGGCTCCGCCGCCGGGCCGAGCGCCACCCGTACCGCCGCGCGGGCCCGGTGCAGCCGCGACTTCATGGCCGCCGTGCTCAGACCCAGCGCGTCGGAGACCGCCCGCCCGCTGTGCCCCTGCACGTCCCGCATCACCAGCACCCGGCGCTGGTCCGCCGGCAGGGCCGCGATCGCCTCCGCCACCACGCCCGCCTCCAGGCGCCGCAGCACCTCCTCCTCGGCCGAGGACTCCACCCGGCCGGCCTCCCGGTGCCGCGGCGGCGCGTCCCGCAGCACCGTGCGGGCCCGCCGCAGGCACTCGTTGCGGACGATCCGGAACATCCAGGAGGCCAGCGCCCCGGACGCGCGGAGCATCCCGATCCTGCGGTACAGGACGATCATGGCCTCCTGCGCCGCGTCCTCGGCGTCCTCCCGGGAGGCGCAGAGCGAGAGGGCGAACCGGCGCACGTTCGGGTGCGAGGCCGCCACCAGCTCGGCGAGCGCGTCCACGTCGCCCTGCTGCGCGGCCACCACCACCTGCTCACCGGGCCAGACCGAGTCACCCACGACCGCTCCTGCTGCGCTTGCGGACGACCAGCACGCACGTGCAGAGCAGCACCAACCCGCCCGCGACGACCACACCAACGATCACGACAGCCTCCGCTTCCTCGTTCCGGCGTTCGCCGGTACCAGTAAGAGCGACGGGAGGCGCCGAAGGATTCACCCCGATTCTCTTCAGCCCGTCCGGCGGTGCCGGGTGAGGACGGCGGTGCCGCTCCGCTCGACGGACAGGCACTCCAGGTCGGTGCTCGGCCCCTCGGCGGGGAACAGCCGCCGACCGGTGCCCAGCACCACGGGGAAGGTCAGCAGCCGGTACTCGTCGACCAGGTCCGCCGCGATCAGCTGGTGGACCACACCGACGCTCCCGGCGACCACGACGTCCCGCTCCTCCCGCTTCACCGTGTCGAGCAGATCCCCGTCGAGCAGGCGGGAGTTGGACCAGCCCGAGACGTCGCCCAGGGTGCGCGAGGCGACCAGCTTCGACGCGGCGTTCATCCGGGCCGAGAACGGGTCGTCGCGGTTCGGCCAGAGCGACGCGAACAGCTCCCACGTGCTCCGCCCGAGCAGCAGGACGCCCTCGTCCAGCAGGCTGCCGAGCCGGAACTTGTCCCCGGCGACCGCCTCCGGGCCGAACCGGAACGCCCAGCCGCCGAGCGGCGTACCGCCCCGGCCGTCCGGGTCGGTGACGATCCCGTCCAGGGTGACGAACTCGATGACGACGATGCTCATGGCGACTCTCCTTGTCCGAGTGGGGGTGCTTCACCGGTACGTACCGGCGAGGCCCCCCGGACTCATCGCTCCCGGCCGGATTCCTTTCCGGGCAGCACCGGCGGCAGGTCGAACGCCCCGAGCCGGCCCGGGTCGGCGAACACCACCGTGCGCGCGACCCGGCCGCCGGCCACCGTGAACAGCTGCAGGCTGTGCAACCGCAGCCCGCCGCCCTCCGCGGCGTCGGGCGCGTACGCGGCCAGCGCCGGCTGCCCGTTGGCGGTCAGCGCCCGCGCCGCCCACCCGGTGCCGCGCATCCGGAACACCCGCTCCATGAAAGCCCCGTACGCCTCCCGGCCGCGGAACCACAGCGGCACCGGCGGCATCTCCAGCACCGCGTCCTCGGCCAGCAGCCGCACCAGCGCCGGCACATCGGCCGCCTCGAACGCCCGCAGGTACCGCTCCACCACCGCGCGCGCCTCGGCGCCGTCCGACTCGCGGACCTCGACGTCCGCCCGCCCGACCGTCGCCCGGGCCCGCTGCAGCGCGCTGTTCACCGCCGGCACCGACGTCCCCAACTGCTCGGCCACCTCGGCCGCGGAGAACGCCAGCACCTCCCGCAGCACCAGCACCGCCCGCTGCCGGGCCGGCAGCAACTGCACCGCGGCCACCCACGCCAACCGCAGGTCCGCCCGCGCGTCCACGTCGAACCGCGCGTCGGGGAACGGCTCCAGCCACGGCACCTCGGGCGCCGCGGTCAGCGGCACCTCCGGATCCTCGCCCGGCGCCCCCAGCCCCGACGGCAGCGGCCGCCGGGCCCGGCCCTCCAGCGCCGTCAGACACGCGTTGGTGGCGATCCGGTACAGCCACGTCCGCACCGACGCCCGCGCCGGGTCGTACCGCTCCCGGGCCTTCCACGCCCGCAGCAGCGTCTCCTGCACCAGGTCCTCGGCGTCGTGGAACGACCCCAGCATCCGGTAGCAGTACGCCACCAACTCACCCCGGTACGGCTCCAAGTCCATCCCGGCATGATGCACCGGCCACCCGCCGGAGGCCCGGACCTCCACCATTTCACCCGGACGTCACCCGGGCCACCACGGGCGGTCGGCGGAGGTTCGGACCGTGCTGTGAGGGTGCGTCCGCCCGCCGACCGGCGGCGCCGACCGCTTCCGAAGGAACGCACTTGAAGCACACCGCCACCCTCGCCGCCGCCACGGCCGCGGCCGTCGCCCTCACCGTGCTCGCCGCCACCGGCACCGCCACCGCGCAGGACCACGGCAACGCCGGGGCCGGCGGGCGGGACTTCTACGGAACGAAGACCCCGTACGCGCCCCAGCAGCGCCTGACGGCCTACCAGCCCGCCCCGGCCGGCTTCGCACCCGTGTTCACCGAGAACGTCGCCCGGCACGGCTCCCGCGCCATGACCGACTCCGAGGACGGCGACGCGGTGCTCGCCGTCCTGCGCGACGCCGCCGACCAGGACGCCCTGACCGACCTCGGCGCCCGGCTCGGCCCGCAGGTCCAGGCCCTGCTCGACGCCGCCTCCGCCCTCGGCTACGGCAACCTCTCCGGCCGCGGCGCCCAGGAGCACCGCCAGACCGCCCTGCGGATGGAACAGCGGCTGCCCGCGCTCTTCGACACCATCGCCGACCGCCACGAGCCCATCGTCGTGGAGACCTCCGGCGTCGCCCGCGCCGTCGCCAGCGCCAACGCCTTCACCGGCGGCCTGGTCGCCGGCGACCCCGACCTCGCCGGGCTCGTCCACGCCCCGGTCACCGACAAGAACCTGCTCTACTTCCACAAGCAGCCGCAGAACGCCGACTACCGCGCCTACGTCGACAGCGACCCCGACCTCGCCGCCGTCCTCGCCGCCATCGACGGCCAGGCCCGCACCGCCGAGACCGCCCACCACGTCGTGCAGCGCCTCTTCGACCGCACCTTCGTCGACGCCATGCCCGCCGACCGGCAGATCGCCTTCGCCCGCGCGCTCCACCAGCTCTACAGCGCCGCACCCGACCTCAGCGCGGAAGCCCCCGACGTCGACCTCGACCGCTTCCTCACCCCGCCCGACGCGCAGTGGCTCGCCTACCTCGACGACGCCGAGGAGTTCTACCAGAAGGGCCCCGCCTTCAGCGGACGCACCATCACCTACAGGATGGCCGGCGTCCTGCTCGACGACCTCTTCGCCCAGGCCGAGGCCAAGGCCGCCGGCACCAGCGCCAACGGCGCCGTCCTCCGCTTCACCCACGCCGAGGAGCTCGAGCCGCTCGCCGTCCTGCTCGGCCTGCCCGGCAGCACCGAACCCGCCACCCCCGGCGAGCCCTACAGCTACGCCAACAACCCCTGGCGCGGCGCCCAGGTCTCCCCGATGGCCGCCAACATCCAGTGGGACCTCTTCGCCTCCACCGCGACCGCCGAACCGCGGACCTTCCTCGTCCGCATGCTCTACAACGAGCAGGAGACCGCCTTCAAGGCCACCTGCCACCCCATCGCCCGGGGCAGCCACTACTACCGGCTCGACGAACTCCGGCGCTGCTACGGCCGCTGACGCCGACGGCGGCCGGCGATGCCGACGGCCCGGACCGCGTCGAGCGGTCCGGGCCCTCGACCTCCGGGGCCTCCGGTCGGCGCTACACCCCGGCCCAGCGGTGGAGGGTGGCCGAGGCCGCGGCGGCGTCCGGGGACGGGAGCTGGGCGATCCGGATGGAGTGGGTGCCCCCGGGGACCTGGAAGACGTACGAGTCCCGGGTGCCCCGGCCGAGGCGGAACGGCTCGGCCACCGAGGGGTCGGCCGCACCGTTGACGAACATCAGGCGCTCGCCGTCCGTCCGCACCCAGCGGTCCACGTCCCGCATCGCCTGCGGCCGGTAGCGGAGCGGGACGTCACGCGGGACGAAGCTGCGCGGCTCGGTCGCCCCGGGGTAACGCAGCAGGTCCGCCAGGTGGTCCGTCTCGACCGGGAAGTACCCCAGCTGGGTGCCCAGTTGGTAGAAGTACGGGACGAACTGGTTCGCCACCGAGTCGGCGTAGACCGGGAGCTGGGCGACGTCCGCGAGCCACCCGTACAGCGCGTCGTCGGAGGCGTCCGGCGCGGGCACCGCCGGGCACGCGGCCTGGCCCCGGCCCTGCCAGAACATGAACGGCGCCCGCAGCACCGCGATCTCGAAGGCCCGGTCCGCGCCCCCGACCAGCCCGAAGCCGTCACCACGGGCGTCCGCCCACGCCTGGTACCGGGCGACCAGCGCCTCCCGGCGCTCCAGCAGCGCCCGCTGGGCGGCCCCCAGCGCGCCGCGGCACTCGGGAGTGCCGACCGTGCGCAGGAAGTCGAGGTAGGCGGAGTCCTCGCGGTCGTCGACGTTGTTCGGCGCCGAGTAGGCGACCGAGCCGGCCACGTCCTGCGGGAAGAACCGCCGGTGGTAGACGGTCGCCATGCCGCCCTTGCTGCCACCGGTGGAGATCCACGCCGCCCGGTAGACCTGGCGCAGCGCCTCCACCACGTGGTGGTGGTCGGCCGCGGCCTGCCAGATGTCGAGCTCCGACCAGTCGGCGGGCTCGGGGCGGGAGGTGCCGAAGAATCGCTGCTCGGTGCTCACCTGGTTGCCGTCCAGCAACTCCGCCGGCTCCGAACGGGACTGCGAACCGGAGACCGTGTAGCCGCTGGTGAACAGCACCGTCGGCCGGTCGGTGCCCCGGTGCAGCAGCGTCAGCCGCTGCTCGAAGCCGCCCCGCTCCGGGTGGTGGTGGTCGTTGGGCTGCTGCAACGCCAGCACGAAGAACCGGAAACCCGACGCGGCCGGCTTCTCCTCCACGACCCGCAGCCCCGGCACCCCCGCGATCGCCGCCCGGACGTCGACCGGCCCCGCCACCTCCGCCGCCGCGGCCGGCACCGCCGCCGTCCCGGCCAGCACGGCCACCGCCGCGACCTGGGCCAGCAGCCGCCCGATTCGCTTGCGCCCCATCGTGTCCTCCCCGGTTGTTCTCGTTGCCCCGAGTCAACCGGCCCGCCCCCCACCCCCGGATCCCGCCGGGGCGGGGTCCTCCTCCCTCCCACGGGGGAGGGTGCGACCCGCCTTGCCCGGCGGTGGGCGCATGGACGCCATTCAGGACGGAATGTGTCCTGGATGGCTCCTACCCTCTGTCCTGAAGGCACTGATCAGAACGGTGATTCGGAGGGATTGGTCATGATTCTTGTGATCGGCGCGACCGCACACTTCGGGCGGCAGACGGTGGAGGTGCTGGCGGGCGCCGGACGGCAGGTCCGAGCCCTGTCGCGGACCCCTGAGCGGGCCGGACTGCCCGAGGGCGTCGAGGTGGTGCGCGGTGATCTGGCCCGGCCGGCGACGCTCGGGCCTGCGCTGGACGGCGTCACCGAGGTGTTCCTGGTGCTGCCCTACGGCCTGGACGCACGGCCGCTGCTGGACCACGTGCGGCAGGCAGGGGTGCGGCAGATCGTGTTCCTGTCCTCGGGTGCCGTCGTCGACGGCGCGGACCCGCAGCCCGATGTGATCGCCGCGTACCACGCGCAGGTGGAGCAGGAGATCAGGGCGACGGGCGTCGACTGGACGTTCCTGCGGCTGTACTTCCCGGCGATCAACTCGCTGGCGTGGGCGATGCAGCTGCACGGCGGCGATGCCGTCCGCGGGCCGCACGCCGCCGCGGCTGCGTCGGTGGTGCACGAGCTCGACGTCGCCGAGGCCGCCGCCGCCGTGCTCGGCGGCGGCGAACACGCCGGCCGGGTGTACGAGCTGACAGGGCCGCAGTCGCTCAGCCAGGTCGAGCAGGTCGAGGTGCTCGGCCGGGCCCTGGGCCGTGAGCTGCGCTTCGAGGAGGTGGCGGAGGAGGCTGTGCGGCAGCAGCTCAGCCAGTTCATGGACGCCGACTTCGTGGGCGCCCTGCTGGGCTTGATGGGGGACACCGTCGGCAAGCCGGCCCCGGTGAACGACACCGTCGAGCGGCTGACCGGCCGTCCGGCACGCCCGTACGCCCAGTGGGCGGCGGATCACGTGGCGGACTTCCGCTGACCGGCGACGCCGGCCGGTGACGGCGGCGGTGACCGGTGACGGCGGCGGTCGAGGGCCGAACCCGTGGGGGTGCCGATGCCGTGTGCGGCCGGTCGCGACTATCCGTTGTGCGCCCGGGGCGTGGTGCCGCGCGGGCCGTCGGCGGTCGGCCGGGCGCGGGTGGCGGAGGCGGGGCGGCCGTAACGGTTCCGGTTGTTCGACCGGTTGTGGCGGGGCCGCTCGACAACGGGGTCGGGGATCGTGACGGGCACGCCGGTGGGCACGCGGGCACCGGTGATCCGGCTGAGTTCCTCGTCGCCGGACCGGACCTCGGTGGTGACGGGGGTGATGCCGGCCGTGGTCATCATCCGGTTCATCCCGCGGCGCTGGTTGGGGAGGACCAGGGTGACGACGGTGCCGGACTCGCCGGCCCGGGCGGTGCGTCCGCCGCGGTGCAGGTAGTCCTTGTGGTCGGCGGGCGGGTCCAGGTTGACCACCAGGTCCAGGCCGTCGACGTGGATGCCCCGGGCGGCGACGTCGGTCGCGACGAGCGCGGCCACGTGCCCGGAGCGGAACTGCTCCAGGGTGCGGGTGCGCTGCGGCTGGGACTTGCCCCCGTGCAGGGCCGCGGCCTTCACTCCGTCGGCGAGCAGCTTCTCGACCAGGCGGTCCGCGCTCTGCTTGGTGTCGATGAACATGATCACCCTGCCGTCGCGGGAGGCGATGTGGGCGATCGTGGCGTTCTTGTCGGCGTTCTGCACGTGCAGAACGTGGTGCTCCATGGTGCTGACCGCTCCCGCGGACGGGTCCACCGAGTGCGTGACCGGGTCCTTCAGGAAGCGCCGCACCAGGCTGTCGACGTTGCGGTCCAAGGTGGCGGAGAACAACATCGTCTGGCCGCCCTCGGCGACCTTTTCGAGGAGCGCGGTGACCTCCGGCAGGAAGCCCATGTCGGTCATCTGGTCGGCCTCGTCGAGGACGGTGACAGCGACCCGGTCCAGCCGGCAGAGCCCGCGCTCGACCAGGTCGCCCAGCCGACCGGGTGTGGCCACCACGATCTCCGCACCACGGTTCAGCACCTGCGCCTGGCGGCGGACCGGCACCCCGCCGACCACGGTGGCCGTCCGCAGGCGCACCGCGTGGGCGTACGGGGTGAGCGCTTCGGTGACCTGCTGAGCGAGTTCACGGGTGGGGACCAGGACCAGCGCGAGCGGGTGCCGCGGCTCGGCCTGCTGCCCGGCGGTGCGGGCCAGCACGGCGAGACCGAACGCCAGGGTCTTGCCGGAGCCGGTGCGTCCGCGCCCCAGTACATCGCGTCCGACCAGCGAGTTCGGCAGCGTCGCGGCCTGGATCGGGAAGGGGGCGGTGACGCCCCTCCGTGCCAGGATCGTCAGCAGTTCCCTCGGCAGGTCCAGTTCCTCGAAGGACTCGACGGCAGGCAGGGCCGGCACGACGCTCACCGGCACCGCGAACTCCTGCCGCGAGGCGGACCTCGCGCTGCTGCCCGGTGCGGATCGGGAACCGGCGGGCCGGCGCGGAGGGCGGCTGGAACGGTTCATACGGGAGACCCTCCTCGGGACGGCATGTGACGTACGGGTCGGCGCTCACCGGGAAAGCGGGAGCGGAGAACCCTGAACCGCGGACCGCCGGACATGATGCAGATCCGGACGTGGCACTGCGAATTCGTGCGGGAAGGCGGCTGGCGGACCGGATGTGCCAGGGCCGGAACAGCCCGGAACAGCCCGCTGCAGCCGGGTGCGACGCAAAAGCCGAGGGGCCCGCACCGGCATCATGTGCGCGGCGCGGGCCCCTCGCTGCCAAGCGGTTACCTTGGCAGTGGGAACTACAGCGGGCGAATGTTCTCGGCCTGCGGGCCCTTCTGGCCCTGCGTGACGTCGAACTCGACCTTCTGGCCCTCGAGCAGCTCGCGGAAGCCGCTGGCGTTGATGTTCGAGTAGTGGGCGAACACGTCCGGGCCGCCACCCTCCTGCTCGATGAAGCCGAAGCCCTTTTCCGCGTTGAACCACTTCACGGTGCCATTAGCCATGTAAGAAATCTCCTTCAAGGGACTTTCCGGCACCCGCACGATACGAGCGCCGAGTCACCGCGATGAGCGCCCGCCCGGGAAAAACCGGAAAACAAAAATGCGCCCGCGAAACATCAGCGGGCGCACACAAGTTCATGGGAACCACTACTGCAACTCCTTCGACTGTAGCAGCCCCGAGCCCGCTACGGGGGGGACATTTCCACCCGGTTTCGGAGGAGGTTGCCTCCGGCGCCGCCGGACCGGATCCGGCCCGCACGCCAACGGGCCCTCCGGGCAGGGCGGGTGGCCCGGCGGTGCGCGGCGCCCCGGTGCGACGGCCGACCCGTGGTGATCCTCCGGGCTCGCGCCCCCCGGGGGAGTGCCGTTCGACACACCCTGCATTTCGGGCATCCAGAATTCGGACCGTCAGAAAAGGTCGCCACCTGTGCTCCACGGCGCATACTGGCAGTGATGAGAAAATCTGAAGCAGTCCGCCGGCACCTGCCCACCAGCCCCTTCAAGGCCAGGATCGAAGCGCCGCGCAAGCACTTCGCCATCGGCGACCGCGTCACCCACGACGCCTACGGCCTCGGCCGGGTCATCGGCGTCGAAGGCGACACTGCGGTTCTGGTCGACTTCGGATCGCGACAGGAGCGCATCACCGAGCCGTACAACGGGATGTTCAACCTCTGACCCGACCGCCGCACGCCCCCTCGCCGGGCTCCCCGCGAGCGGGCCGGGGCTACGCGGGCATCACGCCGTGGATACGGGAGATGGTGAACATGCGCTCGTCGTTCCGCAGGTGGCACCAGGCGTGGAGATAGGGGGCATCGAGTTCGAGTCGGCTGAGGGTGCGGACGGTCGTGCTGCCCGAGGTGGCGACGTACTCGATGGTGATCGACTGTCCTTGGTCGACGGCATGGGCCAGTTGGCGGACATCCGTGAAGGAGAGGTTGCGTCCGTACCCGGCGATGGTCTCCTCGGTGTCGCCGGCATACGGGCGACCGTCGTACGGGTCGGGCTCCGCGAGGTCCTGCGGGGCGTTCCGGAGCCGGGCGGCGATGGCGGGCAGGTCGACGGCCTTCCCCGGGTCTGCGGTGCGGGCGTCCGTCTGCGGGGTGCGGGACGTGTCCCTCGGCAGGCGCGGGGACGGGACCGGGCTCGCCGCCCGGTGGCGCTGGGTCCGTTCGATCCGGACAGATCCGTCGGGCTTCTCTGCGACCGGTGCGTAGCCTGCGGCGCGCAGCGCGGCGAGGGTCTTGTCCGCCGGGGTCCGGCTGATCAGGACCGTCGGTGCCAGCTGTCGCAGGCCGAGCTGGGCGAGCTTTCGGTGGGCGGCCAGTTCGGCCAGCAGGGCGGGCTCCTCGCCGTGGATCACGCACGCCGCGGAGACGACTCGTACTCGACCGTGGCTGCGAGCGGTGTCGTGGATCAGGTACAAGAGTGGTTGGGGAAGCGGGCCGACGGCGACGGCGGCCAGGTCGGCCGTGAGGGCGTCAGGGGTGAGGCCCGCGTCGAGGGCGCGTCGGACGCTGCCCGGGCTGAAGCGCCATGCGGACGCCGCACCGGAGGTCTCCCGGTCCGCAACGGACTCCAGCAGCGCGTGGAGGTGTGCCGACGGCGTGCCGGCGACCACGGCCGTGAGATCGCTGCCGAAGCGGGCAGCCCCGCTGGCGGCGGGCAACAGCCGCCGGCAGGCGTCGGTCAGCGCCTCGGCGTCGTCGGCCGGCAGGGCGGCCCCGATCGGGGACACGGCCCCGAGCGCGAGTGCGCCGAGCAGTTCCGCCTCCCGGACCAGGGTGGCGAACGGGGTGGCGTCCTGAGGGAGTTCGTCGGCGAGCGGGCGGAGCCACCGGAGCAGGGCCCCCAGCTCCGCCGAGTTCACCGCGCCTTCCCCGGCCGGGAGCTGCGACGCGGCTGTGAACAGCCCGTGCCGGGCCTGTAGGCAGCCTCGGCAGGGTGGCGCCCCGGTGAGTGCCGGCAGCGACTTCCCGTCCTCGTCGCGGCTCCCGCCAGGGGTCAGCGGAAGCGCCCACCACGCCCGGAGCAGCACCGCGAGCTGGTCGGCCGGTTCCTGCTCGGCCCAGGTGTCGTAGGACGCGGTCGCCGCGACCCGGTCGCCGTCCCGGGCCAGAAGCCCGGCCGCGCTCGCCGCCTCCAGCGCGAGGCGGACCGACAACTCGTCGCACTGCGCCGCTTTGCCGATCCGGGAGAGCTCGCGGACCCCGATCCCGCCGGACTTGAGCAGGGCCGGTGGAACGGCGGCACACACTCCGAGGACGGACACGGCGTGGGCAACGAACGCCATCGAGGCGGCCGCCGCCTCCCGTTCGACCGCCGAGTCGGCCCAGGGCGCCGACCGTACCCCGGGCGGGACGGGTGTGAACGGGGCGCGCCAGTCGCACCCGCGCAGCGCGAGTGCCACCTCTGCGGGCATACGGGCCGGACCGTACCGGTGACGGTCCCGGATCAGCAGCCCCCGTTCCACCGCCCACGGTTCGCCGGGCCTGTCGGCCTGTGGAGCCCCGAACATGATGAAGCCCGGTCGCTCCGGAGCCTCGCGTGCCAGGCGGTCGAGGAGTTTCCGGGTGGACGCGGGCGCCGTGGCCACCAGCGCCGTGACCCGATCCGGATCGCTGTGGTGCTCGACCAGTGCCGCCAGCCGCTGTTCTTTTCGGTTGGCCGCAGGTTTGACGTCCAGTTTCGCCAGCGTGCGGGCCAGTTCGTCGGAGTTCAGGCCCGCGAGCAGTTGCCCGAGCGGCGCGTCGAGCCCCAGGGGCGAACCCCACGCATTCCGCAACGGTGCGGTCATGCGCAGCCGACCGGTGCCGTCCGGCCACACCAGGCCGCGATCGATCAGTGTCTGCAGCGCGGCGGCGAATCCCCGGGCGAGCTCACCGTGCGTCGCACCGAGCAGGGCAGCCAGCTCGTCCGGCGACGTAACGGTCAGCGCGGCGAGGGCCTCCGCGACCTGTAGGCACGGCAGCGCGAGCCGAGGCAGAACCAGTGCCACTGAGGCCGGGCGCTGAAGACGGTCCGCCAGTTCACCGACCGACCGCGGTTCCGGATCCGACACGGTGTCCGGGCGCGCCGCAAGGACCCGCTCCAACTCGGCCGCATCGAGACCACGCAGCCATCCGGCCAGCGTCGATCCGCTGTTCTTACCGATGGGGACACCTCACCGCAGAGAGAGGACGCCTGTGCCCTGCCGAAGCCGACCGGGAACACCAGGATGACGTACCAGCGGGGGCAACGACGCTGACGCCGATCTTTCCGAGGTGCGGAGGGCAGATCCCTACTTCTTTGACAATCCGACTCCATGGCCGAGACGCCCCGCAGCATCGGTGAGGGGCCGGCCACCGGGGTCAGCCTCTCGCTGTCCGAAGGAACGGCTGAGGCGATCCGCCGGCGGGTGGGCAAGCGCGAGTTCTCGGCCTTCACCGTTGCGCCGTCGAGCGGGAGCTGCGCGGCCGGATTCCGGACGAGTACCTCGCCGACTACGAGCGTCGGCAGGGGCCCGTCTCGGCGGCTGAGCAGAACCGGGCTCGCCGGCGTTCTGACCGTCATCGAAGCCGTCCACAGCCGTACCGATCAGGCGCATCTCCGATGGAGACTGTCCGGTAGTCCTGCCGACCTCCGACATCGACGACATGGTCAAGCTCTGCGGTGATCGCGTTCGGCCCGTGGCCGCGGTGAGCGGTTGAAGCGGACACCGGAAACGACGAAGGCCCGGGCCGCGTGATGCGGTCCGGGCCTTCGTGAAGGCGGAGGATACGAGATTCGAACTCGTGAGGGGTTGCCCCCAACACGCTTTCCAAGCGTGCGCCCTAGGCCTCTAGGCGAATCCTCCGTGGGAGAGCTTAGTACATGTCGAGGGGTGCTCGCGAACCGCTGTCTCGCAGGTGGGTGGGGGAGGGTGCCTGGGGATCTCAGATCGGGGTGGATGGTCCTGGGCGGGGCGGGGATCCGCTACTCTGGGGACCAGCCCCTCGTGTGGCGTCATCTCTCTGAACCCCCCCAGGGCCGGAAGGCAGCAAGGGTAAGAGGGCTCTGGCGGGTGCACGGGGGGTCCTTGCGTTCCTGGGCGCGGTGGTGGGCGGGGTGCCGCGTTTGTCGGTCCGGGCCGATAACCTCGGTGGCGTGTCCCTAGCCCTGTACCGCCGCTACCGCCCCGAGACCTTCGCGGAGGTCATCGGGCAGGAGCACGTGACCGCCCCGCTCCAGCAGGCCCTGCGCAACAACAGGGTCAACCACGCGTACCTGTTCAGTGGTCCGCGTGGCTGTGGCAAGACGACCAGCGCCCGTATCCTGGCGCGCTGTCTGAACTGTGAGCAGGGCCCGACGCCGACGCCGTGCGGCGAGTGCCAGTCCTGCCGGGACCTGGCGACCGGCGGCCCGGGTTCGATCGACGTGATCGAGATCGACGCGGCCTCGCACGGTGGTGTGGACGACGCGCGCGAGCTGCGCGAGCGGGCGTTCTTCGCGCCGGTGCACAGCCGGTACAAGATCTTCATCCTGGACGAGGCGCACATGGTGACCTCGGCCGGCTTCAACGCGCTGCTGAAGGTGGTGGAGGAGCCGCCGGAGCACCTGAAGTTCATCTTCGCCACGACCGAGCCGGAGAAGGTGATCGGGACGATCCGGTCCCGGACGCACCACTATCCGTTCCGGCTGGTGCCGCCCGGCACGCTGCGCGACTACCTGGCGGAGGTCTGCGGGCGGGAGGGCATCCAGGTCGAGGACTCGGTGTTCCCGCTGGTGGTGCGGGCGGGCGCCGGTTCGGTGCGTGACTCGATGTCGGTGATGGACCAGTTGCTGGCGGGCTCCGGCGAGGCCGGTGTCACGTACGGGATGGCGACCTCGCTGCTCGGGTACACGGACTCGGCGCTGCTGGACGAGGTGGTGGACGCGTTCGCCGCGCAGGACGGCGCGACCGTGTTCCAGGTGATCGACCGGGTGGTCGAGGGCGGGCACGACCCGCGCCGCTTCGTGACGGACCTGCTGGAGCGGCTGCGCGACCTGGTGATCCTCGCCACAGTGCCGGACGCGGGGGAGAAGGGGCTGATCGACGCCCCGGCGGACCGGGTCGCGATCATGCAGGCGCAGGCCGACCGGTTCGGCGCGGCGGAGCTGAGCCGCGGCGCCGACATCGTCAACACCGGGCTGACCGAGATGCGCGGCAACGCGGCGCCCCGGCTGCAGCTGGAGCTGATCTGCGCCCGGGTGATGCTGCCCGGCGCGTACAGCGACGAGCTCTCGCTGCAGGCGCGGCTGGACAAGCTGGAGCGCCGCGCGGCGGCCGGCGGGTTCGCCGCGCCGGCGGGCGGGGCCGCGGTGTTCGCCGCGCCGAGCCCGGCCCAGCAGGCTCCGGCGGCGTACGAGGCGCCGGTCGCCCAGGCGGCTCCGGTCGCTCCGGCGACCCCGGCGGCGTACGAGGCGTCGGCCGCCCCGGTGGCAGCGCCGGTCCAGGCCGCGCCCGAGCCCGCTCCGGCCGGTCCGCCGCCCGGGGCGTGGCCGATTCCGCGCAGCTTCCCGCCGGCCGGCGGCGAGCCGGCGCCGGCAGCCCCGGTAGCAGCGCCGGTCGCGACCCCCGCGCCCGCCCCGGTGGCACCGCCGACACCCGCGCCCGCCCCCGCGGCGGCCGCGACGCAGCAGCCGTCGGCGGCCGCGCAGCAGGGCGCTGCGCAGATCCGGCAGATGTGGCCGCAGATCCTCGACGCGGTGAAGAACCGCCGGCGTTTCACCTGGATCCTGCTCAGCCAGAACGGCCAGGTGGCGGGCTTCGACGGCAACGTGCTGCAGGTGTCGTTCGTGAACGCGGGCGCCCGGGACAGCTTCGTCGGCAGCCACAGCGACGACGTGCTGCGCCAGGCGCTCGCCGACGCGCTCGGGGTCGACTGGCGGGTGGAGTGCATCGTCGACCCGTCGGGCGGTACGGCCGGCCCGTCCGGCGGCGGCCCGGCGGGTGGCGGCTTCGGAGGCGGCACCGGCGGCCAGGGCGGCTTCGGCGGTGGCGCTGCGGCGCCGCCGGCGGGTGGTGGCGGTTGGGGGCAGCCGGCGGCGCGTCCGCAGGCGGCGCCCGCGCAGCCCGCTCCGGTGCCGGTGGTGCCGGAGGCCGTGGCGCAGCCGGTGGCGTCGGTGGTGTCCGCCGCGCCGGTGCAGCAGGCTCCGCAGACGCAGCGTCCGGTGGAGCCGATGCCTCCGCAGGTCGCGCCGGAGGACGACGTCCCGGAGGACGACGACCCGGATCTGAACGAGGAGGCGTTCTCCTCGCAGGATCTGATCGTCCGGGAGTTGGGCGCGACGGTGCTGGAGGAGATCCACCACGGCAACTGAGGCGGGGGAGGGGAGCGCCGTGGGCGTGGCGTACCGCGTGCACCGGATCGGTCCGGGGGACTGGGAGCCGTACCGCGAGGTGCGGTTGGCGATGCTGCGGGACGCGCCGGAGGCGTTCGGCGAGCGCTGGGCGGATGCGGCGGCGCTGCCGGAGGCCGAGTGGCGGGACCGGGCGGCGCGGCAGTCGTGGCCGGCCACCATCGGGGTGGCGGCGGTGACGCCGGACGGCGCCTGGGTCGGCCTGGCGGGCGGGTACGTGGTGTCCCGGCTGGCGTACGACGGGGAGTTCCGGACGGCGGTGCCGGTGGCGAAGGTGGTCAGCGTCTGGGTGGATCCGGCGCACCGGGGCCGTGCGGCGGGGGCGGCGGAGCTGCTGCTGGGTGCGGTGACCGGGTGGGCGCGGGAGCAGCCGGGCGTCGGGCTGGCGCTGCTGGAGGTGCACGAGGGGAACGGCCGGGCGCGGGCGTTCTACGAGCGGCTGGGGTACGTGCCGACCGGCGGGGAGCGGCCGTACCCGTTGGATCCGACGGCGCGGCTGCTCGAGCTGGGGCTCGATCTGCGTCCGGCGCCGGTGCCGGGTTCCGGCGCGTAGGCTCGACGGCGAAGAGATCGGTTCGAAGGCAGGAGAGTGCCGTGTTCCCTGGTGGCCAGCCCAACATGCAGCAGCTGCTGAAGCAGGCGCAGAAGATGCAGGAGGAGCTCGGCCGGGCTCAGCAGGAGCTGGCCGAGACGAAGGTGAGCGGTTCGTCGGGCGGTGGCCTGGTCGAGGCGACGGTGACCGGCGCGGGCGAGCTGGTGGCGCTGACGATCGCCCCGGCGGCGGTGGACCCGGAGGACACCGAGACGCTGGCGGACCTGGTGCTGCTGGCCGTCCGGGAGGCGACCGCGGCGGCGCAGAAGCTGCAGGCGGAGCGGATGGGCCCGCTGACCCAGGGCCTCGGCGGCGGCGGGATCCCCGGTCTGCCGTTCTGACCCGGCGCCAGGACGAAGGACGGACGGCTGTGCCCGGCGGTGGAGTTCCCGCCGGGCACAGCCGTCTGTGGTTCCGTCAGCGCCAGAAGGTGTCGTTGCCGGTGGGGCCGTCGCCGAAGTAGGCCTCGTGGCCGGTGACGACCTTGCCGTCCTTCCAGTGCAGCAGCTGGACGACGTCCACCGCGAGCGAGCAGGAGCAGTCCTCGCCGGTGCGGTGCGCGGAGTTGCGGCACAGGTAGGCGGAGACGTGCCCGTCGATCATGATCTGCTCGGTCTCGGAGCGGAACGAGCCGCCGGTGATCTCCTGCCGCGACTTGGCGTAGCCGAGGAAGGCCTCCAGGCCCTCGTACTTGCCGGCCAGCTGGTTGTCGCCGGGGACGTGCCAGACCAGGTCCTTGTCCCAGTACTGCTCGATCTGGGCGCGGTCGCCGCTGTCCAGCGCGGCGTACGCGTCGCCGACCCGCTTCGGGGTGAGCTTGACGGCGAGCTCCTGCTCGGAGCTGACGATCCCGCCGCGCATCATCTCCTCGGTGAGGAGCGTGCCGCCGACCGAGGTGGCGCCGGGCTTCATGTCGTCGACGGTCACGTAGATGAAGGGCCGGGCGACCTCGCCCATGACGGCGACCAGGGCGTCGGTCATCTCCGTGGTGATCTGCGCCTTCTCCGCCATGCTGGCGAAGCCTTCGATGAGACTGACCCGGATGATGGGCATGGGGATCCTCGATTCGTACGGGTGGGGACGGCGGCCGGACGACTGCGGTCAGATGACCTGGAGGACGACCTTGCCCTTGGCCTGGCCGGTCTCGATGAGCTCGTGGGCCTTGTCGGCGCGCTCCAGGGGCAGGACGTTGCCGATGATCGGCTTGAGGGCGCCGGCGTTGATCAGCGCGGTGATGTCCTCGAGGTCCTTGCGGTCGCCCTCGACGGTGAGCGAGACGGCGCGCAGGCCGAGCCGGGCGGCCTCGGCGGCGGTGGCCTCGTCCGGCGGGACGGGCAGCGAGACCAGGACGCCGCCGGTGCGCATGGTCTTCAGCGAGCGCAGGCCGTTCTCGCCGGCGACGGTGTCGACGACCACGTCGATGTCGTGGGCGTGCTCCTCGAAGCGGACCTTGGTGTAGTCGAAGACCTCGTCGGCGCCGAGGCTGCGGACCAGTTCGACCTGGTCGGTGGAGGCGGTGCCGCAGACGTATGCGCCGCGGGCGCGGGCGATCTGGACGGCGAGGTGGCCGAGGCCGCCGGCCGCGCCGTGGACCAGCACGCGGGTGCCGGGGCCGGTGTTGCCGACGCTGACCAGGCTCTGCCAGGCGGTCAGCGAGACCAGCGGGACGCCGGCCGCCTCGACGTGGGTGAGCGACTCGGGCTTGGGGGAGAGCTGGCGGGAGTCGACGGTCACGTACTCGGCGTAACCGCCGCCGATCCGCGGGAAGTTGATCATCCCGTAGACCTCGTCGCCGACGGCGAAGCGGGTGACGCCGCCACCGATCTCCACGACGGTGCCGGAGACGTCCCAGCCGATGGTGATCGGGAGCGGGCCCTGCGAGGGGGAGATCCCGCCGCCGTCGCGGGTCTTGCAGTCGACCGGGTTGACGCCGGCGGCGTGCACCCGGACCAGCACCTCGGTCCACATCGGCTCGGGGCGCGGGACGTTCTCCTCCAGGCGGAGCACCTCGGGAGCGCCGTAGCTGTGCTGGCGGACGGCGCGCATGGTCTCGGTCATCTCAGAACTCCTTAGGCGGTTCGGGTGAAGTGGCCTGGGGCCGGGACGACTTGGGGCTGACGTCGATGAAGTAGGAGATCAGCAGCACGATGTAGAAGCAGATGCTCACGGTCGCGTTGAAGATCGAGATCAGCACCGCGGTGAGGTACAGGAACGGGCCGATGCCGAAGCGGACGCGGATCCGCCGGGCCTGTTCGGGGGTGATGTGCCCGCCGAGGTGCTGGTGGTCGCGCGAGGCGTAGATCCAGATGGCGTTGAAGAAGATCCCGCTGAGGATCAGCACGATGCCGTAGAGCGCGGCGGCGACCTTCTCGCCGTGGCCGATGGTCACCGCGTCGGCGAGCACGGCGGTGGGGAAGGGCAGGAAGGCCACCGAGAGCAGCATCATCAGGTTGAGGATCATCAGCGGCCGGTCCACCTTGGTGATGTAGTGGAACACCAGGTGGTGGTTGAGCCAGATCATCCCGATCAGCAGGAAGGTGACCGAGTAGGCCGCGTACGAGGGCCACAGGTGGAGCAGGGCGTCGCCGAGTCCGGCGCGCATCGCCTCCGGCGAGGGGGTGTGGACCTCGAGGATCAGCAGGGTGATGGCGATCGCGAACACGCCGTCGCTGAACGCCTCCAGCCGCTGGGGGGACATCTCCACGTTGCCGAGGGCGTCCTCGGTCTCCTCGACCATCGGTTCGGTCGCGGTCACCATGCGGGGCTTCCTCCGATCGGGACGGGAGGGCGCGGACTGATCCGGGATCAGCTCCGGCCGGGGGTCTGGACGAACTCGATGAGGTGGCCCTCGATGTCGCGGACGAAGGCGACCGAGAGGGCCAGCGGGGCGATGTCGACCGGGCCGACGGCGACGGGCACGCCGAGGCCGGCGAGTTCGGCCAGGGCGGCGTCCAGGTCGTCGACGTAGAAGGCCAGGTGGCTGGGGCCCTGGACGAACCCGTGCTCGGGCGGGTCGGCCCGGTGCAGCGCGGCGGAGCCGTCCCGCTGGGCGAGTTCGAGGCGCAGCGGGCCGGCGGCGAGGAAGGCGACCCGCTCGCCGCGCTCGGGGATGTCGAGGCTGCTGACGGTCTCGAAGCCGAACACCCGTCGGTACCAGTGCGCGGCGCGGTCGAGGTCGGCGACCACCAGGCAGCTCGACATCCCGGTGACGTGCCGGGAGACCTGGTCCCCGACCTTTTCCCGCGTCAACTCCCGCGCCTCTTCCCGGGTCAACTCGGTGGTCATGGATCCTCCGTTGGTGGTCCGATGGCGTGCTCGGCAGCGTAGGCGATTGACTGTGCGATTGACAATATTTGACTCTAGGAGTTTTCTGAAGGGGCGTGGGTTTCCGCGCTCCCCGACCTCGTCCTGTCCAGAGACCTGAGGAGCCAGAACCGTCATGACAACCATCGACCGCGTATCGATCGCGGACCCGGGAGAGCTGTCCGACAGCAGGAAGCGGCTTGCGCTGCTGATCCTGTGCGGGGCGGTCTTCCTCGACGCGCTCGACATCTCCCTGCTGGGCGTCTCGCTGCCCAGCATCAAGACCGGCCTGGGCCTGTCGGACGGCTCGCTGCAGTGGCTCGTCTCGGGCTACACCGTGGGTTACGGCGGGTTCCTCCTGCTCGGCGGCCGGGTCGCCGACATCTGGGGCCGCCGTCGCACCTTCATGGCCGCGACCGTCGTCTTCATCGTCGCCAGCCTGCTCGGCGGCATCCTCACCGCGGGCGGCCTGCTGATCGCCACCCGGGTGCTCAAGGGCATCGCGGCCGGCTTCACCGCCCCCGCCGCGATGTCGCTGATCACCACCACCTTCCGGGAGGGCGACGAGCGCAACCGCGCCCTCGGCGTCTTCGCGATGACCGGCGCCGGCGGCTACAGCTTCGGCCTGGTCCTCTCCGGCGTGCTCACCGAGATCGACTGGCGGCTGGTGTTCTTCGCACCGGGCGTCATCGCGATCGCGGTGCTGCTCGCCAGCCCGCTGATCAAGGCGGACGGCCCGCGGACCGGCGGCTCGAAGATCGACGCCGCGGGTGCGCTGACCGTGACCCTCGGCGTGATGGCCCTGGTCTACGGCCTGGTCCAGGCTCCGGCCTGGGGCTGGGCGTCGGCCGGCACCATCGGCACGCTGGCCGGTGCCGTGGCCCTGCTGGTCGCCTTCGTGGTGATCGAGGCGAAGCACCGCTCGCCGCTGGTCCCGCTCTCGCTGTTCCGCTCCCGCTCGCTGAGCACGGCCAACCTGGTCAGCGTGGTGTGGGCCGGTTCCACCATCGGCTGGCAGTTCGTCGCCACCCTGTACCTGCAGGAGACCCTGCACTACTCGGCGCTGACCACGGCCTTCGCCTTCCTGCCGCTCGGCGTGATCATCGTCGCGGTGGCGAAGTTCGCGGCCGGTCCGCTGGTCGGCCGCTGGGGCACCCGCTCGGTGGTCACCATCGGCATGCTGATCCAGGCCACCGGTGTCCTGCTCTACCTGGGCGTGGGCGTCGGCAGCGGCTACACCACCGCGATCCTGCCCGGCATCATCCTGCACGGCATTGGCAACGGCCTGGTCTACCCGACCGTCAACATCGCCGGCGTCAGCGGCGTGGCGGACGAGCGCCAGGGCGTCGCGGCCGGTCTGATCACCGCCTCGTACCAGGTCGGCGCGGGTGTCGGCGTGGCCGTGCTGGCCGCGGTGCTGACCGCGACCGGTGGCGCCGACGCGGGTGTCGCGCACTTCCGCTGGGCCTTCCTGGTGGCCGGCCTGTTCTCGGTCGCCGGTCTGTTGGTCGGCTTCTTCGGCCTGCGTCCGACGACGGCCGCCGCGGTGGCCGCTCCCGCCGAGCGGGCGGCCTCCCGGCCGCTGAGCGAGGCCGCGGCCGAGCGCTGAACCGCCCGGTTCCCCGGTGCCCGCCGGACCTCTTCTCCCTCGGTCCGGCGGGCGCTTCCGGAAAGCGCATTTGACTCTCGGTTTGACAAACAGTCATAGACTTGGATTAATAAATGTCGGAAGCCCTGGACGTCGCCCGCGAGTTCATCGCGGCGGCCAATCGGGGAGACGTGTCCGAGCTGCTCGCCGCCCTCGCCCCCGAGGCCAGGGTGGAGATGGCCGGCGCCGTCTACGAGGGCCGCGAGTCGGCGGTGCACCGTTTCTTCGTCCCCTGGGTGGTGGATGTGGCCGGGCGGTACCGGGAGACCGGGGCGCCCACCGAGGACCGTCCGGGCGAGGTGGCCGTCGGCTACCGGTTCGCGACACCCCGAGGCCTGCGTGAGGACCTTGTGTACACCTATCGGGTGAACATGGGTCATATCACCGAGATCGTCGGCCGGTTCGCCTGAGCCGCGCCGGCGCCGAACCTGAAGGAGCACCAGTGGAGAACCCGGTAGCGGTCGTCGGCGGAGCGGGTCGGATCGGCCGCCTGGTGGTGGCCGGGCTGCTCGAGCGCGGCGAGGAGGTGCGGGTGCTGAGCCGCCGTCCGCGCGGCGCCCAGGCCGGCGCCGAGCCCCACCAGGCGGACGTGCGGGACCGCCAGTCGCTGTCCCTCCCGCTGGCCGGCCTCTCGGCCGTGGTGATCAGCGTCGAGCCGGGCACCGCCAACAGCGGCCCGGACAGCCCCGAGGCCACCATGTACCGGGGCGTGCTCAACGTCCTGGACGCGGCCACCGCCGGCGGCGAGAAGCCGCACATCGTGCTGGTCAGCCAGATCTACGTGACCCGCAAGAACCACCCGATCAACCGGACCGGCCGGATGCTCGACATGCGCCTGGCCGGCGAGGACGCGATCCGCCGCTCCGGCCTGCCCTACACCGTGGTCCGGCCGAGCTGGCTGACCGGCGGCAGCGGCGGCACCGGCGTGCGCCTGGAGCAGGGCGACACCGGCGACGGCGAGATCACCCGTCAGGACGTCGCGGACGCCGTGGTGCAGTCGCTCTACAGCCCGGCCGCCCGCTCGCTGACCTTCGAGATGTACAACACGTCCGGCGGCGTCCGAGCCGACTGGGACGACCTGTTCAGCACGCTGACCCCCGATTCTCACTGAGTCCGGAGCAGTCCCCCTGATCCCGGATCCCGTCCGATAGGAGCCCGCCCGCAATGGACAGCAACCGCACCCACGAGGTCGTGGCCGGCTGGTTCGACGCCCTCAGCCGCGGCGACATGGAGACCGTCATAGGCACCCTGGCCGAGGACATCGACTTCGAGCTGCCGCAGGACCGCTACAACCAGGTCATCCCCTACCTGGGTCGGCACCTCGGCCGGGAGGCCGTCCAGGCGGCGTTCGGCGTCCGGGCCGAGACCACCGAGGTGCTCGACTACGGCGTCCGCGACCTGCGGGCCGAGGGCGACACCGCGTTCGCCGTGGTCTACACCCGGGCCGCGCAGACCCGCACCCGGCAGGAGTTCGAGATCGAGGACGCGCACCGCTTCGTCGTCGGCGACTCCGGCAAGATCACCCACTGGAAGGTCTACTTCGACCCCAACGGCGAGGTGGCGGCCTTCACCGCCGACCGCCAGGAGCGCCTGCTCGCCGCCGTGCACGCCGGCGACGCCGACACCGCCCGCACCCTGATCGAGGTCGAGGGCGCCGACGTCAACCACCGGGACGCCGACAGCGGCCTCACCCCGCTGCTGATCGCCGCCGGCCGCGGCGACGAGACCCTCGTCGCCCTGCTGCTGGAGGCCGGCGCCGACCCGTTCACCGCCGACTCCCGGGCCGGGGCCACCGCCCTCCACAAGGCCTGCCAGAGCGGCAGCGTCGCGGTCGCCCGCCTGCTGGTCGAGGCCGGTGCCTTCGTCGACGCGGTCGCGCCGACCACCGGCCACACCCCGCTGATGGACGCCCTCTGGTTCAAGTACCCGGACCTGGTCGGCTACCTGCTCGACCAGGGCGCCGGCCTGGAGGTGTACACCCACTACGGCTTCTCGCTGCGCCAGCACTTCGAGTACGAGCTCAACGTCAACACTCGGGGCAAGGACCTGCTGCTGCGCGCCGAGCAGCTGCTGGAGGACCGCCGCAAGAGCGACGCCGAGACGGTCGCCTCCCAGCAGCTGATGGCCGCCGTGGTCGCCGACGACGTCGAGCAGGTCCGCTCGCTGCTGGCGGCCGGCGCGGACGTCGAGGCCCGCTTCCCGCGGCTCAACGGCTTCAACGACGGCCACACCCCGCTGCACGTCGCCACCCGCGACGGCCACCAGGAGATCACCCGCCTGCTGCTCGCCGCCGGCGCGACCGTCAACGCGGTCGAGCCCTGCTTCGGCGCCGTCCCGCTGCACAAGGCCGTCTACAACGGCCACGCCGCGATCACCGCCGACCTGGTGGTGGCGGACGGCATCGACCTGGACTTCCAGGGCGCCACCAACGGCTACACCCCGCTGCACGACGCGCTGTGGCACGGCTGGGAGGACTGCGCCCGGATCCTGATCGACGCGGGCGCCCGCACCGACCTGACCGGTCACGACGGCAAGACCCCGTACGACCTGGCGGTCGAGGTGCTCGGCGCCGACCACGAGCTGGCCGTCCGGCTGGCCCCGGCGGCCTGACGCCCCCGAAGCACCCTGCGGGCCCCGGGGCCGCTCCCGGGGCCCGCAGGCGTGTCCCCCCACCACTGCCACCGACAGGGAGAGCACACCCGCCATGCGCTACGCAGTCATCGGAACCGGCATCGTCGGCCGGACCCTGGCGGCCAAGCTGGCCTCGCTCGGCCACCGGGTCGCCGTCGGCACCCGGGACGTCGAGCAGACCCTGGCCCGCACCGAGCCGGACGGCTACGGCAACCCGCCGTACGCCCTCTGGGCCGCCGAGCACCCCGAGATCGAGCTGACCGGCTTCGCCGAGGCCGCGGCCGGCGCCGACACGGTGGTCAACGCCTCGCTCGGCTCGGCCAGCATCGGCGCGCTGACCGCCGCCGGCGCGGCGAACCTGGCCGGCAAGGTGCTGATCGACGTCGCCAACCCGCTCGACTTCTCGAACGGGATGCCGCCGACCCTGGACCCGGTCAACACCGACAGCCTCGCCGAGTCCATCCAGCGGGCCTTCCCGGCCGCCCGGGTGGTCAAGACGCTCAACACCATGAACTGCTCGGTGATGGTCGAGCCCGGCCGGCTGGCCGGCCCGCACGAGGTCTTCCTGTGCGGCGACGACGAGGCCGCGAAGAAGGAGACCGCCGAGCTGCTGGCCGCCTTCGGCTGGCCCGCCGGGTCGGTCGTCGACCTCGGCGACCTGACCGCGGCCCGCGGCACCGAGCAGTTGCTGCCGCTCTGGATCCGGGTGTGGGGCGCGCTCGGCACCTGGGAGTTCAACTTCCACGTCCAGCGGGCCTGACCGGCCGGATCCCGCAGCGGACCGCATCCCGACAACCGCAGAAGACGACAGCCGCAGAAGACGACAACCGCCGAAGCCGAGAACAGCCGAACGCGAGGAGCCAGACCGATGACCGACCAGCTGACCCGCCGGGCCGCCCAGGCCGCGGCCGCCATGCTCAGCGTCGCCGTGCTCTGCACCGCCTGCGCGGCCACCACCGACTCCGGCGCCGACCGGCGGCCCGCCGCCGCCGAGATCAGCGCCACCGGCACCACCGACGCCGTGGTGGCCGCCGCCGAGGCGCTGCCCGCGAGCACCGGCACCCCCGGCGCGGGCGATCTCGGGGTGGCGCGCGGCTACACCGACGCCGCCAACCGCGGCGACGTCGCGGGCATCACCGCGGCGTTCGCCCCGAACGCCCACTTCGACCGGGCCGGTTCGCAGTTCACCGGCCGGGACGCGATCGTCAACACCTTCATCCGCCCCGACGTGGTGGACGACAAGGGCCACTACCGGGAGATCTCGGTCACCACCAAGGGCGACCGCACCGTGATCGAGTACGTCTTCACCGCCCGTGGCGGCGGGGTCACCGAGCACTTCACCTACGCCTACCTGATCAAGGACGGTGTGATCGTCGACGTGATCGGCCGCTACGTCTGAGCCGGGCCCGATCGGGCCCGAGCCGGGTGCGACGGGAACGGATTCCACGAGTCGGGCGTCGGATGGTGTGTCCGACGCCCGATTCGTTGGATGATGGCACCGGAGCAATCGGACCCCGGTGACCGTCCGGGCCGGCGGAAGGCATGACGTTGTACGAGGGCGTGGTTCAGGACCTGATCGACGAACTGGGCAGGCTGCCCGGCGTCGGGCCCAAGAGCGCGCAGCGGATCGCCTTCCACGTGCTGCAGTCCGACCCGGTGGACGTCCGCCGGCTGGCGCACGCGCTGCTGGAGGTCAAGGAGCGGGTCCGCTTCTGCGTGGTGTGCGGCAACGTCGCCGAGGCCGAGCAGTGCCGGGTCTGTCTGGACCCGCGCCGCGACCTGGCGGTGATCTGCGTGGTCGAGGAGCCCAAGGACGTGGTGGCCATCGAGCGCACCCGGGAGTTCCGCGGCCGCTACCACGTGCTGGGCGGCGCGATCAGCCCGATCGAGGGCGTCGGCCCGGACGACCTGCGGATCCGCGAGCTGATGACCCGGCTCGCCGACGGCACCGTCACCGAGCTGATCCTGGCCACCGACCCCAATCTGGAGGGGGAGGCCACCGCCACCTACCTGGCCCGGCTGTGCAAGCCGATGGGCCTCAAGGTCACCCGGCTGGCGAGCGGCCTGCCCGTCGGCGGGGACTTGGAGTACGCCGACGAGGTCACCCTCGGCCGGGCCTTCGAAGGGAGACGACTGCTCGATGTCTGAACGTAGCCACACCCTCACCCACAACGACGAGCCGGACGACTTCGCCGTCCAGATCGCCGACTCGGTGGAGAGCTTCGTGCTCGCCGTCACCGAGGTCGCCAAGGGCGACGAGCCGGGCAGCGCGATCTCGCTGCTGCTGCTCGAGGTCTCCCAGCTGCTGCTGGCCGGCGGCCGGCTCGGCGCGATCGAGGACGTCGTGCCGGAGGACCGCTTCGAGCCCGACGCGGGCCCCGAGCCGGACGGCGTGGAGCTGCGGGACCGGCTGGCCGAGCTGCTCGCCCCGATCGACGTCTACCACGAGGTCTTCGACCCGTACGGGCCGCCGGAGATGCCGAACGCCTTCCGGATCTCCGACGACCTCGCGGGGGTGGTCAGCGAGCTGCGGCACGGCCTGACCCACTACCGGGAGGGCCGGATCAGCGAGGCGCTCTGGTGGTGGCAGTTCTCGTACCTGTCCAACTGGGGCACGACCTGCTCGGCGGTGCTGCGGGCGCTGCAGTCGCTGGTCGCGCACGTCCGGCTGGACAGCCCGCTCGGCGCCGCGCCCGACGGTGCGGACACCGACAACGACGGGCTGAGCGACGAGGAGCTGGAGAAGCAGGCGGGCGACCTGATGGCCGCCGAACTCGGGATGTGACGGGGCTCCGACGGGCGCTGTGACGCAACCGTCAGAAATTTCCGGGCGCGCGAAATCCGGGGAGCAGACGGTCGGCTCTCCGGCAAATCTCCTGGGCGGCCGGGCCGGGTCCGCAGACCTGCCCGTCCGGGGTGCCCACGGGTCGATATCGCCGTCTCAGTATGCGGAATGCCCCGGTTCGGCGTGACCGCGTCGTTAGACTGACCGCGACCAGACCACCCCAAGTCGAGGAGCCCCCGTGGGCCTTGTCGTGCAGAAGTACGGCGGCTCATCCGTTGCGGATGCCGAGGGCATCAAGCGCGTCGCCCGTCGAATCGTGGACACCAGGAAGGCCGGCCATGAGGTCGTCGTCGTGGTCTCCGCGATGGGCGACACGACGGACGAGCTCATCGAACTCGCGGAGCAGGTGACCCCTATTCCGTCCGGCCGTGAGTTCGACATGCTGCTGACCGCCGGAGAGCGCATCTCCATGGCGCTGCTGGCCATGGCGATCAAAACGCTGGGCTTCGACGCCCAGTCCTTCACGGGCAGCCAGGCCGGTGTGATCACCGACTCGACGCACAACAAGGCGCGCATCATCGACGTGACGCCGGGCCGCATCCGCAACGCCCTCGACGAGGGCAACGTCGCGATCGTGGCCGGTTTCCAGGGCGTCTCCCAGGTCTCCAAGGACATCACCACGCTCGGCCGCGGCGGCTCCGACACCACCGCCGTCGCGCTGGCCGCGGCGCTCGGCGCCGAGGTCTGCGAGATCTACACCGACGTGGACGGCGTCTTCACCGCCGACCCGCGCGTGGTCAAGAAGGCTCGCAAGATCGACTGGATCGCGTTCGAGGACATGCTGGAGCTGGCCTCCTCCGGCTCCAAGGTGCTGCTGGACCGCTGTGTGGAGTACGCGCGGCGCTACAACATCCCGATTCACGTACGCTCGTCCTTCTCCGGTCTCCCGGGGACGATCGTCAGCAACGACAACCCGAACAAGCCCGAAGGGGGCGAGATGGAGCAGGCCATCATCTCCGGAGTCGCCCACGACACGTCCGAGGCCAAGATCACGGTCGTCGGCGTGCCGGACAAGCCGGGCGAGGCGGCCCGCATCTTCCGCGCCATCGCGGACGCCGAGGTCAACATCGACATGGTGGTGCAGAACGTCTCCGCCACCTCCACCGGCCTCACCGACATCACCTTCACCCTGCCGAAGACCGAGGGCCAGAAGGCCATCGACGCGCTCGGCCGGGTCAAGGAGGGCATCGGCTACGAGTCGCTGCGCTACGACGACGCGATCGGCAAGATCTCCCTGGTCGGCGCCGGCATGCGGTCCAACCCGGGTGTCACCGCGACCTTCTTCGAGGCGCTCTCCGAGGCCGGCGTCAACATCGAGCTGATCTCCACCTCGGAGATCCGCATCTCGGTGGTCACCCGCGCCGAGGACGTCCCGGAGGCCGTCCGCGCCGTGCACACCGCGTTCGGCCTGGACAGCGACACCGACGAGGCCGTCGTCTACGGGGGCACCGGCCGCTGACCGGCGGTCGCCGACCCCCGCCGTAGGCCGGGGATCGTAGCCGTTCCCCCGGCGGGCGGTGAGACAGTCTGTCAGAATCCCCTTCCGGAGCGTCCGAGCTCTGGAGGGGGATTCGCCTTTTGGTGAAGAATGCCCCCCAGGTCAGGGCAACCAGGACAGGGGATCGAGTGTCCAACAGGCGTGGCGAACATGATGGGGGCGGCGGTGGCGGTGGCCATCCCGCTCGGGGCGGCCCGACGGCCGGTCGATAGTCGGATGGGCCTTGCTGCGGCGGCAGCGGACGCGACCGGGGCCAGCGTCGATCAGCTCACCGAGACCTACCAGGCGCACTACCGTTCCCTGCTGCGACTGGCGGCCCTGCTCCTCGACGACCTCTCCTCCTGCGAGGACGTCGTCCAGGAAGCCTTCATCCGGGTGCACGCCGCCCGGCGACGGGTCCGTGACCCGGAGAAGACCCTGGCCTACCTGCGGCAGACCGTGGTCAACCTCTCCCGGTCCACGCTGCGGCGACGGATCCTCGGCCTGCGGCTGCTGCCCAAGCCCATGCCTGACATGGCCAGTGCAGAGGAAGGGGCCTACGATGCGCTGGAGCGCGATCAGCTGAGGACCGCGCTACGGGGGTTGCAACGCCGTCAGCGGGAGGTGCTCGTGCTGCGCTACTACGCGGATCTGACCGAGGCTCAGGTCGCCGAGGTGCTCGGCATCTCCATCGGCTCGGTGAAGGCGTACGGCTCGCGCGGACTCACGGCACTGCGCACGCTGATGGAGAGCGGCAGCGATGACTGACCGCTCCGCGGGCCCCGGCCCGGGCGGCCCGGGAGCATCGGGTGGTCCGGGTGGTCCGGGGCGCTCGGTCGGGCCCGGTTCGGGCGGATCCGGTTCCGGCGGGGGCGGGATGACGGAGCGTGAACTCCGCGCCCGGCTGCGCCTCGCCGTCGACGACCTCGAACCCGCCGCCGCCGCCCTGCCCCTGCTGCGGGTCGCCGTACCGCGCCGCCGCGCCCGCCGCCGCAACGCCTGGACCGGCGCCGCCGTGGTCACCCTCGCCGCTGCCGTCGCCCTGCCCGCCCTGCACGGCGTCGACCCGCTCTTCGACCTCTCCGGCGGTGCCACGGCCGGCGCCGCCGGCGCCCCCGGCAGCGCCCACCCCACCCACCCGCCGACCGGATCCGCCACCAGATCCGCCCCCGCCCAGCCACCCGCCGCCGCCGACCCCTCCACCGCCGCCGCCCCCACCGCCAGCGGCACCGCCGGCCCGAGCGGCACGCCGACCCCCGGCGCGACCGGCGCCGTCCCCGCCTGCCTCCCCGCCGCCCTCGGCAAGGCCGACGCCCGGATCGACCCCGCCGACGCCGCCGGCCGGGTCTACGGCTGGTTCCACGTCGCCAACACCTCCGCGCAGAGCTGCCGGATCGACCGGGTCGGCACCGTCGACGCCGTCGCCGCACCCGGCGCCGGCAGCGGCACCGTCCGGGTCCTCGCCCACGCGGCCGGCGACCCGGCCGACGGGCTGCCCGATCCGGCGGGCCTGCCGCGCGAGGTCGTGCTCGCGCCGGGCGCCGCGTACGTCGTCCGGTTCGGCTGGGTTCCCGGCCGGGCCTGCGACACCGCCACCGCCGCCCCCAGCACCGCCGGCCAGACCGTCGCCCAGGCCGACACCAGCGCGGCCGCCGTCGCCCCCGCGGGCAGCGCCGCCCCCGGGGCCAGCCCCGGCCCCTCCACCGACCCGACGGCCGCCCCCACCGCCACCACCGGGCCGGACAACGCCCTGACGCTCTCCTACGCCCTCGCCACCGGCACCCCCGCCCTCGCCACCGCCCAACTCAAGGGCGCCTGCGACGGCACCGTCTACCAGTCCACCCCCGAACCCGCCCCCACCCCCACCCCGGCCCCACCCACCCCCACCCCGAGCTGACCCCCGCCCCGACAGGGCCGCAGCCCGGAACGGCACCGCCTCCGGCGTGGCGCTCCGCGGGACAGGATCGCCTCCGGCGCGGCGCTACGCGGGAGAACAACCGCCTCCGGCGTGGCGCTCCGCGTGGCGGGACTGCCCTCCGGCGGGGCGCTCTGTGGGGCGGGATCGCCTTCGGCGGAGGCACGATCCGGACGGCACCGCCTTCGGCGCGGCGCTCTGCGGGACGGCACCGCCTCCGGCGGGGCGCTCCGCGGGACAGGGGGACACGGCCCGGGATCGCCTTCGGCGGGGTGCGCCGCCGGGCAGGGGCGGCACGGTCCGGGACGGGAATGCCTTCGGCGGGGCGGGTTGTGGGTGGTGGTGTCGTGCCCCGGTGGGTGGGGGTGGTGTTGGGGGTGGTTACCGTGGTGGTGTGTACCGGTTTCTCCTGACCCCGCGGTGGCTCGGCGGCACTGTTGTCGCGTTGGCGGCGATCGTGGTCTGCCTGCTGCTCGGTTCCTGGCAGCTGGGGCGGTTCGAGGACCGGGTCGACTCGCACCAGGACACGTCCAGGGCGGCGGCCTCCGCGTCGACCGCTGCGGCGCAGCCGCTGTCGCGGGTGCTGGAGGGTCCGGCCGCCAGGGTCGGCACGGACACGGTCGGGCGTCCGGTCACCGCGACCGGCCGGTTCGACGCCTCGCACCAGTTGCTGGTCCCCAACCGCACGGTCGACGGCCGCCAGGGCTTCTACGTGCTGACCCCGCTGACCACGTCCGACGGCCGGGCGGTCGCGGTGGTGCGGGGCTGGGCGCCGGGTGCCGCGGCGGGCGCGGCGGTGCCGGCCGTCCCGGACGGCGAGGTGACGGTGGTGGGCCGGCTGCAGGCGCCGGAGAACAGTGGCAGTGGCGGTGCGGTGGCGGGCGGTCTGCCGTCCGGCCAGCTGGGCACGATCAGCCCGGCGACGCTGGTGAACGTGATGCCGTACGCCGTGTACGACGGCTGGGTGGCGGCGGACGCGGCGCCGGCCGGTCTGACGGCGGTGCCGACGGTGCAGCCGCAGGGCGGGGACGGTCTGAGCCTGCGGGCGTTCCAGAACCTGGGCTACACCTTGGAGTGGTTCGTCTTCGCCGGGTTCGTGGTGTTCATGTGGTGGCGGCTGGTGCGCCGCGAGGCGGAGGCGGTCGAGGACCGCGAGCTGGGCCTGGAACCCGCCGCGTAGCGGTCGGGCCCCGCGGCCCGGCTACCGCGTGGGCGTCGCCGTCGGGAAGGTCCAGGAGGGCTTGGGCGAGGGCGCGTCGCAGTCGTCCCCGTCGCTGTCGCTGTGCGAATGGTGGTGGACGGTGGTCCGCGAGCTCTTGGAGCCGCGGCTGCCGGAGCTGCTCTTGCCGCCCTTGCTGCTCTTGGCGAGCAGTTGGGCGGAGGCGTCCGCCGGGATGAAGGCGTCGACGGAGGTGACGGGGCCGGCCGCGTCGCCGCAGCCGTCCTCGTTCTGGTCGGAGCAGCCGCTCGTGGTGAGCAGCAGGGCCGCCACCGCGAGGGTGGCGGCCGTGGTGCGGGCGTTCACCGCTTGACTCCCGTGGGGTTGCCGGGCGCCGGTGTGCGGTTGCCGCAGTTGTCGGAGCTGCCGGTCCGGGTGGTGCGGGAGGTGCTGCTGGAGCCGGATCCGGAGCTCTTGGACCCCTTGGAGGTGCGTGAGCCCTTGCTGCTGCCGCTACTGCTGCTGCTCTTCCCGCCGCCGCCGCCTCCGCCGTGGCCGCCGCCACCGCCCTTGGCGAGCAGCTGGGCGGAGACGGCCGAGGCGGCCGAGGCCGACGAGCAGTCGTCGCGGTCGGAGCACGCGGTGGTCCCGAAGATCAGGACCGCGGCCAGCGCGCTGGCCGACGCGACGCGTCCGATCACTGGCCGTCTCCCTCCCCGAGGTGCCGCCGGACGAAGTCGATCTCCAGGCGGAGCTGCTTGATCCGCTCGTCGACGACCAGCGAACCGTGTCCGGCATCGTAGCGGTAGACCTCGTGGGTCTTGCCGAGGGCCTCCAGCCGTTCGACGTAGTTCTCGATCTGCTGGATCGGGCAGCGGGGGTCGTTGACGCCCGCGCTGATGTACACCGGGGCGCCGACCTGCTCGACGTAGGTGAGCGGGGAGGAGGCGTGCCAGCGCTCGGGGACCTCCTCCGGGGTGCCGCCGAAGAGCGTGCGGTCCAGCGACTTGAGCGCCTCCATCTCGTCCGCGTACGCGGTGAGGTAGTCGGCGACCGGGACGGCGGCGAGGCCGAGCGTCCAGTGGTCGGGCTGGGTGCCGAGGCCGAGCAGGGTCAGGTAGCCGCCCCAGGAGCCGCCGGAGAGCACCAGCCGGGACGGGTCGGCGAGGCCGGACTCCACCGCCCAGGCTCGGACCGCGGCGATGTCCTCCAGCTCGATCAGGCCGACCCGCTCGCGCAGTGCGTCGGTCCACGCCTGCCCGTAGCCGGTGGAGCCCCGGTAGTTGACCCGGACGACGGCGAAGCCGTGGTCGAGCCAGGCGGCCGGGCCGGCCGCGAAGGAGTCGCTGTCGTGGTACGTCGGCCCGCCGTGGATCTCGAACACGGTCGGGTACGGGCCCTCGCCGGCCGGGCGCTGGACCAGGGCGTGCACCCGGCCGCCCGGTCCGTCGACCCAGACGTCCTCGACCGGCACCGAGCGCGGCGGGACCGGCCCGGGGGCGCGCAGCACCACCTCGCCGGAGGTGGAGCGGACGGCGGACGGCTCCGCCGCCGAGGACCACAGGAACTCGACCGTGCCGTCCGGCCGCGCGGTGGCGCCGGAGACGGTGCCGCGCGGGGTGTCCAGGCGGGTCAGCTCGCCGCCCGCCAGGTCGTACGAGAACAGCTCGCTGCGCGCCTCGTACTCGTGCTCGATCAGCAGCGCGCGGGCGTCCGGCCGCCACTGCGCGGACAGGTCGCCGGGGAACTCGCGGCCCTGCTCGTCGCGCAGCTTCAGCTCGGTCTCGGTGCCGGCGGCGACGTCCCAGATCATCGGCTCCCAGCGGCCGCGGCGCTGGTGCGCGACCAGCAGCCGGGGGTCGCCGTCGGCCGGGGCGAAGCCGAGGCAGGCCACGCCGCGGGCCTCCTGCTCCTGGCGGCCGGTCACCTCGTCCAGCTCGGCGACGGTCGAGCCGTCGGCGGTGCGCACCACCCGGATCGCGGAGTGCATGGCGTCGCCGTGCTCGGTGTGGTCGACGGCCAGCAGCGCGCCGTCCTGGGAGAGGTCGCCGACGCCGCCGTACTCGGCGTGGTGGTAGATCACCTCCGCCGCCTCGGCGCCGGGGCGCCGCAGGTGGAGGGTGGTGCCCTCGTCGTCGGTGGAGGTGCCGACCACCACGGTGCCGTCCCGGCCGAGGGCCAGCCCCGCGGAGTACGCGGCCGGCACGCCGGGGACGGCCTCCTCGTCGGCGCCGCCCGCGAACGGCTGTCGGCGCCAGACGCCGAACTCGTCGCCGTCGGTGTCGTCGAACCACCAGATCCACGCGCCGTCGGGGCTCAGCTCGGCGTCGGTGGTGCCGTTCGGACGGTCGGTGACCCGGCGGTGGGTGCCCGCCGTGCGGTCCCACGCGTACACCTCGTAGGTGCCGGTCGCGTTCGACACGTACAGCGCGCGGTCCGGGGCGTCGTCCGCCCACTCGGGCAGCGAAACCCGCGCTGCCCGGAACCGCTGCTCCCACGCCGGTACGGCGCTCGTCGTCTGCTCGCTCATGGCCACCATCCAACCCGATCCGGCGCGCCGACAGGCAGCGGACGGCGACAGGGGTTATCAACGAAAGCGGTACGAATATGGACAAATAGCAATGGAGTTCCGTTGTCCGACACCCTGCGCGCCCCGCACGCCCCGCTGCTGGACCTCGTCGACGGCTCCGGCCTCGCCGAGGAGATCGAGGCGTACCTGGCCACCCTCCCCGTCCCCGCCCGCCCCGCCGGCCCCTACATCAGCCCGCTCGGCTCCACCCTCCAGCCCTGGAACGCCGGCTACCCGCTGCCCCGCCGCACCCTCCTCGACCGGGTCGCCCGCCGCCCGGCCCGCCCCGCGGACGTCACCGTCGCCGGCCACCTCACCCTCACCTCCCGCTACCTCACCGCCCACGGCTGGCTCCAGGGCGCCATGTGGGACGCCGCCGGCCGGGTCTGCCTGCTCGGCGCCCAGGCCGCCGTCCTCGCCCACGGCTACGGCACCCCGTACACCGTCCGCCGCGCCCGCGCCCAGGTCATGGAGGTCCTCCACGCCACCGGCCGGCCCGTCGACTCCCCGGACACCTACAACGACCGCCCCACCACCACCCGGGCCGACGTCCACCAGCTCCTCGCGCACGCCGCCACCCGCGCCCTCCACCTCGGCATCTGACGGCCCGCCGACCCGACCCCCGGCCGCCCGCGGTCCCGGTGTCCGCCCCCGGACGACCGCCCCGGCCCGGACCCCCCGATCCTGCGCCCGGCCCGCGACCCTCTGCCCGGGCCGGGCGCAGCCCAACGATCCGGAGCCCCGCGCCGGCCGCGGCCCGTCACCCGCCGCCCGTCACCCGGGTGGGCGTAGCCCCCGCAACCCCGTCCCGCCGTGGGCGGCCGTTCCCTCGCGTCCCTGATCCGGGATATCCTCCCGAATGTGAGAGAACCGGAACCGTCCCCCGAGGACCTGCGACTCGCCGCCCGTCTCGCCGGGCTCCGCGCCGAGCACGGCTGGTCGCTCGACGACCTCGCCGCCCGCAGCGGCGTCAGCCGCTCCACCCTCTCCCGCCTCGAACGCGCCGAGATCAGCCCCACCGCCGCCCAGCTCGGCCGCCTCTGTTCCGCGTACGGCCGCACCATGTCCCGCCTGCTCGCCGAGGTCGAGGCCGAGCCCCCGCAACTGCTCCGCGTCGCCGACCAGCCGGTCTGGCAGGACACCGCGTCCGGCTTCGTCCGCCGCTCCGTCTCCCCGCCGCACGCCGGCCTGCGCGGCGAGCTGATCGAGGGCACGCTGCGCCCCGCCGCCGCCATCGACTACGACGCCCCGCCCGTCCCCGGGCTCGAACAGCACCTGTGGGTCCTGGACGGCGCGCTCGAGATCACCGTCCGCGGCGAGACGCACCTCCTCGCCGCCGGCGACTGCCTGCGCTTCCGGCTCTGGGGGCCGTCCCGCTTCCACTGCCCCGGCCCGGACCCCGTCCGCTACGTCATCGCCGTGGTCCTGCCGTGAACACCGCCACCGACCGTGCGAACACCGCCACCGACCGGGGGACACCCGCCGTGACCGAGATCGTCCGCCTCACCGCCACCGACCTGACGGCCTGCCGGGACGGGCTCGGCGAGCTGCTCCTCGACGCCGTCGCCGACGGTGCGTCGATCGGATTCCTCGCCGCCCTCGACCACGCCGGCGCGGCCGCCTGGTGGCTCCGGTACGAGACCGCGCTGGCCGCCGGGAGCCGCCTGACCTGGGTCGCCCGCGAGCCCGGCGGCCGGATCCTCGGCACCGTCAGCCTGGTCCTCGGCGACAAGGACAACGGCCGCCACCGCGCCGAGGTGGTGAAGCTGATGGTCCACCGCGACGCCCGCGGCCGGGGCCTCGCCCGCCGACTCCTCGACACCGCCGAACACGCCGCGGCCGCCGCCTCCGCCACCCTCCTGCTGCTCGACACCCGCACCGACAGCGCCGCCGAGCGGCTCTACCACTCGGCCGGCTGGACCCGGTACGGCCTCGTCCCCGGCTACGCCGCCGACCCGGACGGCACCCTGGCGTCCTGCAGCTTCTTCTACAAGTCCGTCGGCTGACTGTCCCAGGTCGCCGGGATGATCCGCGGCGGAGGGGGAAGGGGTCGGCCATGGACTCCTCCGCCTCCTCGGCACCGATCTCGCTCGTCACCGGCGCCAACCGCGGCATCGGCCGCGAGACCGCCCGGCAGCTCGCCGAACTCGGCCACACCGTGCTGCTCTGCGCCCGCGACCCGCAGGCCGCCAAGAACGCCGCCGCCGACCTGACCCGCGGTTCCCGTCTGCGCGGCACTGTCCTGCCCCGCGCGCTCGACGTCACGGACGCCGCCGGCGTCCACGAGCTGGCCCGCTCCGTCGACGCCGAGTTCGGCCGCCTCGACGTCCTGGTCAACAACGCCGCGATCAACTACGACACCGGCCGCCGCGCCGTCTCCGTCGACCTCGACGAGGTCCGCCGCACCATGGAGACCAACCTGTACGGCGCCTGGGCGGTCGCCCAGGCGTTCATCCCCCTGCTCCGCCGGTCGGACCACCCCCGGATCGTCAACGTCTCCAGCGAGGGCGGCTCCCTCGCCTCCATGGGCGGCGGCACCCCCTCGTACAGCCTCAGCAAGGCCGCCCTCAACGCCCTCACCCGCACCCTCGCCGGCGAACTCCGCTCCGACGGCGTCCTGGTGAACGCCGTCTGCCCCGGCTGGGTCGCCACCGACATGGGCGGAGGCGGCGGCGCCCCCGTCTCCACCGGCGCCGCCAGCGTCCTGTGGGCCGTCACCGTCCCCGACTCCGGCCCCACCGGCGGCTTCTTCCGCCACGGCCGCCCGCTGGCCTGGTGACCCTCCCTCAGCGGAGCAGCCCGGCATGGTCGGCGGCCCAGGAGCGCAGTGAGCGGGCCGGTACGCCGGTGACGTCCTCGACGGTGCTGCCGGCCCGCTCCGGATCGGCGATCCGCGCGGCGAGGTGATCGAGCGCGCCGTCCACGATCGCGACGGCCGGCCACTGCCCAGCATCCGCCGGCGGGCGTCCTCCCGGGAGAGCTCCTCCCACCGGGCCGGCTGGCCCGTCGCCTCCCCGACGATCCGCACCTGCTCGGCCTGCGTCAGCGCGGCCGGGCCGGTCAGGACATACCGCGCGCCGTGGTGCCCGCCGTCGACCAGCGCCCGCACCGCCACCGCCGCGATGTCCCGCTCGTCCACCGGCGCCAGCCCGGCGCTCCCTGGACGGTCGAGACCCTCGCCGCCCGGGCCGGCCTCTCCCGCGCGGCCTTCGCCCGCCGCTTCACCACCCTGATCGGCCGGCCCCCGCTGGCCTACCTCACCTGGTGGCGGATGACCACCGCCGCCCGCCTCCTGCGCACCACCGACCAGCCCCTGCGCGCCGTCGCCGCCCACATCGGCTACGCCTCCGAGTACGTCTTCGCCCACGCCTTCAAACGCGACCACGGCCTGCCCCCGGGCCGCTACCGCCGCGAGGCATAGCCGGCCGTCCGACCGCGCCGCATTCCCGCCGCAAGTGATTTTCCGCGGCCGTCCACGGGGAGGGCTCCCGGCCGGACCGCATTCCTCCCATGGTCGGAAAACGAGAGGATCTCCGGCGCGAATTGCCCGGTCGACCGCGCGCGGGAGGGCCCGAGCCACACCGGCCGTCCGGCATCGTCCCAGGTCAGGGGTACTGTGATGAACCGGGTGCGGAGAATTCGCCCGTTTCGGTTCGACCCCTGGTACAGTCGGTGGTAGTTGCAGTTGTGGTTCCCATGAGCTTGAGCTTGGTGTGCGCCTGCTGGTTCCGACGCAGGCGCATTTTTTTGCCCGGACCGTTTGCCCGTGGGTTCCGAACCTCCCCATTCGAAGGATATTTTTTATGGCTAACGGCACCGTGAAGTGGTTCAACTCGGAGAAGGGCTTCGGCTTCATCGAGCAGGAGGGCGGCGGTCCCGACGTGTTCGCCCACTACTCGAACATCCAGGCCAACGGCTTCCGTGAGCTGCTCGAGGGCCAGAAGGTCGAGTTCGACGTCACGCAGGGCCAGAAGGGCCCGCAGGCGGAGAACATTCGCCCGCTGTAGTTCTTCCCGCTGTCAGGCACCCGCCGAGCAGCCCGGGCCCGCACCGTGCACCCGCACGGTGCGGGCCCTTCGGCTTTCTCCCGGGCCCGCTCCGGCACGGCACCCGAAACGCAGTCAGGGCCGGTGACTCTTGCGAGTCACCGGCCCTGAACTGGTCTTACGAAGTCGGGGTAGCGGGATTTGAACCCACGGCCTCTTCGTCCCGAAGTAGGCCCTCGGGTTCGGCCGACCTGGAAGCTAGCTCAAAGGTGCAGATCAGAGCGTTGGCGACCGTTGGTTGCGGTTGGTGTGGTGGGGCCGCGATTTCAAGATCGTCTCCAGGATTTCTCCAGGGTGGCACTGCGAGCATCTCCGGCCGGCGACAGCTCGGCGCGGCGGCCGTGACCGAAGGACGGCCACCCCGGCATATCGGTCGGTCAATCGCGCTCTCTCGGCGCCGTTCCCCGCTCGAGCCACTGATCCACAACCGAGATCGCTAGCGCCTCCTGGAGCCAGGGTGTGGTCTTCACGATCCCGACGAGCCGGGCTCGGGCCTCATCCGGGGGAAGAGTCTCGGAGACGATGTGGCTGCCGTCCCCCAGTTCCGTCCCGCTTGCACAGTCGATGTAGATCTCGACGTCGCCGCGACGAGACTGCGCCACGCCAACGAACGCAGAACCTCCGGATAGTGATGACTGACCGACTCGCACTTCTGACGCCCGCTGGCTCGGCGGCCCTGCCTTGCGGGATGAGTGGGAAGGGCGGGAAGAGGGCACGCCCGGTTGTGGCAGCGGAGCCCCCCAAGCACGATCGGTGAGCTCGCCCCATACGCCAGGGCCGACCGTCCGAGGATCTACCCCTTCAGCCGGCGCCTCGACCTTGTACGGGCCTTCAGGCCGTTCGGACCGGTCGTGCTCCTTGACCCAGAAGACGCGGCGCGCGAAGCGGGCGGGAGCGTCCCCCGAGGGCGCGTCGGCCTTCAGCACGGAGTAACCCACGCGCCGACCGGGACCGGTCCACCGCACTGGCCCGCGGCGAGTGCCGGCAAACAGCTCCAGGTACTCGCGGACGTAGTCGAAGCGACTGATGTCCTCATCCCAATGGATGCCGACTTCGTGCTGGATGACTTCTGGATCCCTACGCATGTGGTCACTCCCCAGACAGACGGTGGTTGCATCGCTTCCCACCGGTGGGGTCGAGGAACCCTGGGGGGCTGGCTGGCTGGCTGGCTCGGCTGAGGGCCCGTGGCGTTGCCGAACCGGTGACTGTCCGCCTTTCAGGCTGTGCGATGGGCGCTGGCCGGGACGAGGCATGGCCACTGCTCCACGGGGGTGTTCAGGTGGCCGTTGCTGTACGCCGCTGTTGGCATACGCGTTGGCATACAGGCCAGGGTCCGAGCAGAGCGGAGACAACCCTCCCGTACACGCTTTCGGTGTCTGGGATCCACTGTTTCAGGGACAGTTTGTGGATGTTCCAGCCCCAGGTGAGAGCGCGCGTCCTCCGGGTGCCGGTGGACCCGTCTAACTGTGGCGAATGAGGTCGCCGCGAGTGAGAAGACCCGCTCGCTGGGTCCTGCATCACATGCTGGCACGCGCGCGAGGTCCTTAGCTGTGCCGACGTTGTATCTCTCCTCAAATCAGCCTCGGCCGACCCGTTGCTAGTGTATTTTCATCAGCAATGATGGACGAGTGGGCTGAAGATGGGCGGTGAGGCTGGCGGGCCGTCCAATGCTCCAGGGGGAGTGACGAATTCCATGACGACAAGCACTACCGATGCATTGATTCAACATCGCCGAGAGATTGCTGATCTAAGGCAGCGGATCAGGAATCGACGCCTCCAAGTTTCGGGTCTCTATGTCACGCCCATTCTGCTTTTGGCGGTTGTTCTCACTTGGGTCGGCCTTAAGGTCTTCGTCTGGCTGAATGCAGACACTCCAACTGCGATCAACATGATTTTTTTCGGTGCGTCTATTGTCCTGGCTGCTGCTACCGCAGCGCAAGGGGTGGCCGAGTTTCACGAGGTCTATTCGATTTGGGATGACCATGGGACTTCGGTAAGAGAGCTGAAGCTTGATCTTGAGTTGGCCGAAGAGCGTCGAATCCTTGAAGCCAGGAGGCTTACTCCGTCTACGCTAGAACGCCAGGCGTCTTATAAAGAGCGCATTCCTGGAGAAGTTGGGCGGCTGCGTAAGGAATCTCGCTACTATCGGCGAGTGCATTTGCTGATGCAGTGGCTGACCTTTATTTGCTCGGCTGCCATTTCTGCTGTAACCGCCCTGTATGACCTTCCTCAGCCGGGAAAGGGTCTGCTGATTGCTTTGGCTTTCATTGTTACGGTTGTCACTGGCGCGGTCGGCTACTTTAAGCCGCGCGAGCGGGCGTTCAATCTCCAGCAAACGGCCGACAGTATTGAACAACATGTCACCGCGCTCGACTTGGGTATCGCACCCTACACGCATGACGACGGCGTCAACTTGGAGAGCTTCGCCACCACGGTGGAGGGGCTGCGCGCCGAGCAGCGAATGCGTGAGCAACAACTTGATCAGCCTCACCAGGGGCAGCAAGAGGTGATATGAAGCGGCTGGCTTTGCGGCCAGCCCTCAGAACACCCATCCACCCTTGCTTGCGAACAAGTCCGATCAAGGGAAACCAAGGTACCCCCATGGCCTCGCGGGCCGCGCTATGGGCCCTGCCCCGCCCCTGTCTGGCGCTAATGCAGAACGCCATATATAGCAAAGCAGTACCCGGCTGTACTGTCCTCGCGGCTACCAGATGGGCGCCCGTTGCAACTCCGGGATGCGCAATGGGATTGTTGCGGCATACAAGCGGGCCTTCATTGAGTCAAGATTTGTGAAGGTGATCTGCTGCAACTGAATCCCATGCTCTTTACGCAGGGTCTTGGCGAAACTCGTCCGCCAATCGTTCCAGACTCGCTTTTCGTCCTTCGTGAGCGTCTCCAATTGGATGATTACCAAGCGAACAGACCTTGGGCGCAATCGCTCGGGGTCCATCAGGATTCTGATCTGTTCGACCTTTTGCCACCAATCAGGTTCGTTCTTTCGCACCTGCTTTATGTGTGCGCCGATAGCTTTGGTCATGTTGGTCGTGATGGCGTCGTGCAGCGCAGGTCGCCGAATTCTGTGTGCGACATGCTCGGCAAAGTCGAGGGCGTCGGCCTCAACCGCGAAGCCAGGCTTCGGCGTTCCATCTATGAGCAATTGCTTACTCACGGGAAGGCTGATACGCAGATCGACGGCCCAATGGCCGGATTCGGGAGGGGCGGTCAAGTAGACATAGTGCTGGACCTGGTGGGTCTTGATTTCCATGAGCTTGTCCGCAGCAACGCCATTCAGTGCCACTACGGGGCTGACCTGAACAAAGGAATGCCTTGCTCCCGGCCCGACGCCAGCAATGTCACAGGTCTGACTGGTGATGATCACCCAAGGAAACGTCAGCTCTTCCGGCGCCGCGAACTCCCATGCGCTGGCTGCCCCAGAATCCTCAGTATGAAAATTCGTGATTGGGTCAGCTCCGGCAGGGGCGGCCCAGACCATCGACCCACCTGGAAGGAGGTCCCCCTGCTTCCAGGCGTCGAGCGCCTTTTCCTGCTCTTCGCTCCAGGATTTCGGGAGTACCCAGTCCAGGGATGCCGGTTCAGTGGAGCCCGACTGAGAAGAGTCTTCCGTCACCACTCTGCTCAGTCCTCCAATCGCTGATCCGGACTAGGGTACCTGCTGAGCGCGCCCGCCCGACGTACAACAACGCGCCCCTTCAGGGCCCTCGGTTCTGCTACGCGCGGGCCAGGATTCTCAACTCCAACGGCCTGCTCGCTCGCAAAGAACGGCAGCGAAGGACGTGTGAGCGACTCGCGTCGCACCCTCTCGGCCAGGGCATCAGCGATCAGCTGGTCGAAGTTTCCGGCTCGAAGCTGCTTCCGCCGCTCGGGCCCTGCCTTGAACCATTGCTTTAGACTCGCGCCGAGGATTTCCTCCAAATCCTCACAGGCTTGTATCAGGGCCACGGCGCGGCCCAAGCTTGAGAGGCGGGGGACGATACGCTCTCGACTCCGCCAGTGGTAAAAGGTCCTGGGGGCGATGTCGGCTGCCGCCAACACATCCCGTCGAGGGATTTCCAGCGACTGCTCCACGCGGCTCAACGCCTCGTCAATACCGATTTCATTCGTTGCATCAGCCGAAGCGGCAACAGTGGAGAACTCGGGGGCTGGCGTCTGTGGCTGGCTTGCGCTAATCCACGAAACGCTTCGATACATCGGGAAATCAGCCCCGACGCTCAAAAGCAGTGTACGGGGCAGCTGGCCACTCGCCACCCCTCTGCCAAGCAGGCTCTCTGGCAGTCCTGGCAATTGGCGCTTAACCAGGTCTCGGAGCGGACCACTAGGAATTCCTGGCAGGTACACGCGCGTGGCGTCGAAGTCAGGACGGTCCCAGTCGAAGCGGATTACCTCGTCTCCGGTTCCGCGGTCCGTCGAAGGCAGTACACCAAGCGATCCGGACATCAATTTCCCCCTAATCTTCTTCGGAAGCGGTGCGAGTGGCCTTCTCTTCCTTTTCTTTGGTATCGAAGACTGGCTTTAGCTCTTCGCGGAAATCATTTGAGGTGGCCTGCTGAAACATCGCCAGTGCAGTCCTATTCATGCGCTGCAACTGGGACAGGCACTCATCGACATCGAAAGTGCATGTCGACCCGTCGAATACATCCAAGTCAATGAGATAGCTGACCGAACGTGAGGCGCCATCGTTGAATGCTCCGTGCCTTATGACGGCCCCCTGGCCTCCACCAAAGGCCAATTCAAGTTGCTGATTTGCGGACGCAACAAGTTTGCCAAATATCGGATCCAAGATGGGGCCCATGAGAGCATCATTGATGCGCCCCTGCCAGGCTTGGGGGGTCGCAGCCTGCGGGTCAACCAAGCGGTTGATGTATCTCAGGCCAAGGCGGAACCGCAATTCCGGTGTGATCAGTTCTCCGAATCCCCTCAGCATGACGGCGAGCGCTGGGCGAAGGCTGCTGCTCCAGCGCTCATAGCGCGTCACCTGCACCACGATCGAATCCGGCATGACCGTCACGGTCATGGACTGATCATCAGAGAAGTACTGCCAGCCAGAGGCGCGCACCGTCACCTGAGGTGCCGGCGCGCCGACTCCCACCACCTGAACCATGAGCTCTTGTTGCCTTGCAGGCTGCATGGTGTTCAGCTTGAGACCTTGCTCCAGAGCCATCGCCTGCAACTTGGTTGCATGCTCTGTCGAGACCTCGTTTGCGGAACTGCTGAAACGAACCTCCGCGATCGCCACCTCCACCGGCGCGGCTGTGAAGGTCATGTTGTCTCCCCGGGGGAGACCGCCGAGCGGCAGATCTGAATCGGGAGTCTGGCCTGACTGCACCTTCTGCTCCTCCACACTGTCCGGCTGAAGTTGCACAAGAGTTGCACACTCCTCTGCCTGTGACGGTAGCACCATCGCGCAGGATGTCGAGCGGACATACAGGACACCTTGGCCACCAGCCCACCATCCCTGGTCACGTTCACGCTGCCCTCGCCATCCCGTCCGCCGCTGACCCACGCGTACGTGGACTGGCCTGCCTTCTGGGGTCCAAACGGAGCATGCGGCTGTACGAACGATCTTGACCCTAGAGGGCAGGTCTGCTCGGCTCTGCCTGAGTCGATGGAGGGCGGGACGGCAGTCCCCGCCTCAGTGCTCTACGGTCTGCACTTTCGGCACGACTCCCGATCATCCCGGTGCGGGCTGATCCTTACTGTCTGGACGGTCACGGACTCCTGCCCCTGTCTCCGCTTGCGATCGGCCCCGCCAGCGGCGCGGGGCGAAGACAGGAGCGTGCGCGAGCGGGGGCGGGCCGCGCCGCGTGAGCGGCGTGGTCCCTATGAGGTCGGCATCCCTAGCCGCGTCGCGTTCGCTGCGACCCGATGCCGCCGCGCATGGTCGCGGTCATCGTCGACGACGGCATCAGGGAGGTCATCGCCGAAGGCACGACCGACCACACCGGCTCCGGCGAGGTCGGCCTGCTGCGCGCTGGCGTGCTGTTCCTGGCGAGCCAGAACCACAGCCAGATACGCAGTAACACCCTCGGCCCGCAGGTGCTCCAGTAGGTGAACGGCACCCCGCAGCAGGCCAGCCAGCGCCCCACTTCGGAGACCCGCTATGCCGAAGCGCCCTGCACGATCCTGCTGGTGAAGCCTCTATCGACGAGTCGCTGGTAGGCGGCTGCGACATCATCCGGCACAGGGAGGCTGATCATGAAGCCTTGGCGCGGGTAGATCATTAGGCGTTGGAGGGCGCCGACCAACATGTCGATGACCAGGCGGGTGTCCCCAATCGACTCCGCATACTCCCGGAAGGTCATCGGGGTGGATGCGCTGACGAACTCCACCTCCGGCCACAACTTGCGCGCCGTGGCATAGACGCGCCGTTCTTCGTATGGCTTGCTGACCAGGAGCACCGACGAGACACTGACGCCGGCACATTCGAGAAGGGCTCGCGCGAAGCGGATGTTTTCCCCAGTGTTCCGGGCATTCGGTTCGACCAGGATCGCGGAGTCCGGTACGCCCAGCTCCAATGCCCGCTCGCGATAGTGCACCGCTTCGCCACGCGGCATGAGCCGCTCGGTCGTCCGGCTTGTGGCGCCAGTGAAGACGATCAGCGGCATCATCCCGAGTCGGTAGAGCTCAATGGTGGTGTCGGCCACGCCCAAATCGTGGCTTCCTAGCCCGATGGCGACGGAGCATGGCCGAAGCACATGGTGCATCTGGTGGTAGTTCCACAGAAGCTGAGCATCTGCGAGCGCCTGCGCCGAGGTCATGGCTTCAGCTTTTCATCCCGCGCCGAGTCCGGGACCTGGAAGTCGTAGCGCCACGCGAAGCGAGAGGCGGCATGAATGCCGATGGCAAACTCCACCACGGCGCCTTCGGCGGTGTAAGTCGTCCGGTGCATCTCGACCACGGGTTCACCGGCTGGAAGCTGGAGAAGCTTCGACTCTTCTGGCGTAGCCACCCGAGCAAACAGCTCCTCGGTCATGTGGTCGATCTCGTATCCAGCGTCGTACAGCACGCGGTAGCCGCCGCCGCGCCCGGCAGGACCAGGGGTTGGGTCCACTAGTCTCGTCCCTTCGACATGCTCGGGCCGGTAGTAGCTTGTCAGGGTATGTGTGGGCTGCTCGCCTTCCCTGACGAGCCGAGCCCGGGCGTAGACCGGTGCGCCTTCCGGCAAGCCGTGGGCCGCAGCGACGACGGCCGGCGCCTCTATGAGAGCGACGGTCTGGGTCTGGTCGCCCCGGCGGTATGCCCGGCCCGACGCGACGCGGTCGGCGATGAACGCCACCTCATCCCCATCCCGCCACTTCGCCTTGTCGTACCGCTCGATGCCAAGGCGCTTGAGTGGAGACTGCGGGCGAACACGTGTCCCGTGGCCCCGCGATGACGTGACCAGCCCCTCGGCCTCAAGAGCCTTGTAGGCGGCATGGACTGTGGCTTTCGAGCCCTCTCCCTCGTCCACGAGCACCCGGATGTGTGGCAGCTGCTGCCCCGGCGCGTACTCCCCGCTTCGGATTCTCTCGGCCAGCTTGTCGGCGAGCTCTCGCCACTTCGGTGCCATAGGACCCCTTCCACTGCAACAAGTGAAGCACAGTCCTAGGACTGTTGACAGCTCTGGGCTGAGTGGGGCATCGTCTTCCATGTCAGGCCGCAGTCCTAGGACTGCGGACGATGCGGCTTCCTTTGGGCTGCCCAGACCTGCACAACGCACCACTTGCGCACAACTCAAGAGAGTGATCCACCACCGCAGTCCTTCCGTGACCACGCCGGTCGGGGTGAGTGGAGACCAGTCGGCAGAGAAGGGGCGCACGCCCTGACACCTCGGTCGCCCTTCAGACGGCGGCCGTACATGGGACACGCAGCCGACTGAGAGGAGCTACTGGCCTCTCCAAAGAACGACGCGGCGGACATTCGCCGGCGACGACCTCCGGGAGGGATCTCCCCGGAGCGAGCCAGGACCGCGTCCAGCCGAGACCGAACCCCTGCTTCACCACTGATCTCACTCCCCGACACCCCACCGCATCTACCGGTCCGCGGGTGTCGGGCTCCGTGGCCGCTCGTGACGTGACGAGCGGCCTGGGCCCCACGAAACGGGCCGCCGCGCTCCCGGCCAAGGAACGCGCGGCGGCCCTCGGGCCCACCCCCTTCTAGGAAGAGGTAAACCCGTGAAGTCGATTGTTGCAGGCCAGAACGCCGCGAACCCGGATGAGTTCGCGGAGCTGGCGTTGGGCGTGGACTCCGAGCTGTTCGCCGGCATGCCCGGCGAGACCGCCGCCCAGTACCGCGTCCGGATGGACGCGGCGCGGGACGTGCTCGCGGACCTGCGCCGGGAGGACCCGGAGCTGGCCGCCTACGCCCAGCGGCTGATGGACCACGCCCCGCGGCCGCTGACCACCGCCCGCCGCACCACCGCCCGCCGCACGGCGCTGGAGGTGGCGGCATGAACCGACGGGCGAAGTACTCGATGGTCGCCGCGCTGCTGGTGGTCGTCGCCATGGCGTTCCGAGTGTCCTGGAACGCATTGAAGGACGTGGCCCACGCGGTCGGCGCAGACGGGCTCGCCGCCGACCTCTACCCGTTGGTGGTGGACGGGCTGATGGCGCTGGCGCTGATCGCGGCGCTGGTGCTGACCGGTCGGGACCGTCGGTTCGCGCTGTGGGTGCTGGGCGGCTACACCCTCGCCTCGCTGGTGCTCAACTACGTGCACGGTCTGGTGCCCGGACTGCACACCGGCGATCGGGTCCGACTGGCCGTCTGGCCGCCCGCGCACTACGCGCTGGTCCTGCTCGCGTCGTGCCTTCCGGTCGGCTCCATCTTCTTCGGATCCGACCTCGTGGCGAAGGTCCTCCACCACAAGCCCGAACCTGTACAAACCTCCCAGACAACTGCAAACCGGTCGGGGTCTGACCTGCCCGGATCGGCCGATCAGGACGGGTTCGAGTCGGTGTACGAGTCGGCCGATCTCGTGCTGGTCGCGGAGCCGATTCCGGTAGCCGCCGAGACCGTACCGGTTCGGCCGGTGCGGGCTGTGGCTGCGGCCGGGAGTCGGCCGCGTCGGGCGACCGGCGCGGTACCGAAGTCGGCCCGCACGAAGGTGCCCGCCCGCACCGAGGACGAGCTGGTGGAGCAGGCCCGATCGGCTGCGGCCCGCTGGTCCGATGAGGAGCTGACCGCCGATCGGATCCGCACCACGCTCCGCACGTCCCCGGCCAGGGCCCGGATGCTGCGCGAGACGCTCAAGGCCGAGCGCGCCGCCGACGGCCGGCACCTGACGGGCCCGCTCGCGCCGTCCGTCCTCGACCAGTACCAGGACGCCCGCGACGGGGCCGACAGCGCCGTCACCACGGCCATCACCCGGTTCGCCGTCGACTACGACGCGGCCAACCCCGGTGAGCCGTCCGCGATGGACCAGCTCCGCGCCCTGCCCGAGCCCAGCCGCGACCAGCGGGACGACCGCGATGCAGCCGACAGCGAGGAGAAGGCATCGTGAGTACCGCCGCCGAGCAGGTGAACCCCGCCGGCGCCCTGCTGGCCATGGTCACCGCGTTCTCCCACCTGCCCGCCCCCGAGCTCCACATCGAGCGACTGCCCCCGGCCGAGGGCGGCGGCGAGTTCGTGTGGGGCATCAACGTGTCGCTGCACGACAGCCTGAGTCACTTCGAGCAGTGGCGCGCGGCCCTGGGCCTCGACCCCGCCGCCGTCGAAGCCCACCTGGACGGCGCCACGAACTGGCTGAACGTCTTCGGCACCTGGGGCGGCATCCGCGTGCGCCTCACCGGCTTCTTCACCTTCCACGACCCCGCTCCCGACCGGTGAGCCGCCCGCGCTTCTGGGATCCGGCCGGGGAGCGGTTCGGGATCCCCACGTTCCCGTGGCGGATGGCCCCGGACGGCTACCTGACCCGCCGACAGCTTCGCGCCCGGGGACTGCGGCCGAACGGACAGCCCGTCACCGCCCAGGTCCTGTGGCGCTCCCGCAAGTCGAAGGACGTGCGGGCTGCGTACCTGTACCGGCCCGAACTCGCCGCCCCCGTCCGCCCGATGACCCCGGCCCGCGTCGTAGCGCTGGCCGCCGCGAACCGGGCCCGCCGGACCTGCCCGGCCTGCAGCCGGGACGCGGGCTACGTCCTCCCCGCTCACCTGGGCTGCTGCCTGCACTGCCACTACGGCGATCCGCTCGCCGCCTGACCCGCGAGAACTGGGGGAACCAACTCATGTCCCAGACCTACGCCGAACAGCCCACCACACGGCCCACCCCCGCACCCGCCGAGACCCGACCGGTGGCCGCCCCGCAGCCCGAGCAGGGCCGGGGGAAGGGCGCTTCTCCGGTCCCGCACACCCGGGGTGGCCTGCCGGCCGTCCCGCTCACCGTGACCACCGTCAACACGATGGTCGGGCTTGCGTCGGCCGCCGTGCTGACGTCCGGTCCGATCGCCGCGGCCGCCGCGACGCTCGGCACGGTGGCGACCAGCGCGATCGCCACCCGCACCGCCCGCCGCACCACCGCCAAGGCCGCCCAGCGCGCCGCCAGCGCCACCCGGGGCAACGCCGGTCAGCGCGCCGGCCACCTGTCGCTGGTCAAGTCGCCTGCCGGCGGCCGCGGTTCCAGCTCGGGGGCCGTGCCTCGCCAGGGCCGGTCCGCCCCCGGCCCGGCCGGGTCCGGCACCCGATCCGGCTCGGTCGTCTCGCCGTCGAAGCTGTCGGCGGCGGGTCGCCGCGGTTCGGCGGTCGGCACGTCGGGGTCGGTGCTGAAGTCGTCGCCGGTCGTGGGCCGTCTGGCCGCGCGGGCCGGTGAGGTGAAGGCGATCCGCAGCGCGGACCGGGAGGCGACGCCGTCGCGGGCCGAGCACCGCACCGGCCAGACCACGGCCCGCCGGCAGGTCGCCGACGCCCGCCGCGCCGCCAAGACCGCCGAAAAGGACACCCGCACCAACCAGCGCGGCCGGATCGGGAGGACGCTGGCCAAGCCCGGCCAGGCAGCCCGGCAGTCGCTCGACAAGGCCCGCGCCAAGAACCGCACCGCCGCCGACGAGCGGACCGGTCGGAAGGTGGCAGACGCCCGCCGGGAGGCCCGCAAGGCCCCGCTCCGCCGGGACGCTTCCGCGAAGCTCCGCAAGTCCGCTGCTCGGTTCCACGGCCGCCGGGTGCTGGCCGCGCTGCTGGCGCTGCCGGTCGGCCTGGTCGGGATGCTGACCACCCCGCTCGGCCGCCGGCTCGGCGCCGGCTGGCTGATGTACCCCGGCCGGCGCCTGTACCGGCACCTGACCGGGCAGGCCGCCGACGCCCGCACCACGCGGGACGCCGAGATCCGCGCCGACCTCGCCGACGCCGAGCAGGCCGTCGACGACGCCCTCAACAACCCCGAGGACGCGCCCAAGCCCGTCGGCGAGACGGTGCCGCGCGCTCCGAAGTCCCACCACGCCCAGCCCGAACTGACCGCCCTGGGAGGCGACGTGCCCAACACCGCCGAGTCCGGCTTCAGCTTCTCCGACACCGCGTCCGAGATGTACAGCGCCGCGATGAACTACGACCCCGACGGCATGATGCAGGTCCTCGCCGCGATCGAGTCCATGCCCGAGGGGCTGGAGTCCATCGCCAACACCTTCCGCGTCCTCGCCGAGCGCTCCGACAGCGAGTTCCCCCTCGACAAGAATGTCGGCGAGGCCCTGAACGAGGTCTACACCCTCCTCATGCAGGCCATGTCCGCCGCCGAGGAGGTCGGCAAGGCCTTCCGCGGCGCCCACGAGAGCGACATCGCCCGCCACGAGGACCCCCGCACCGGCGAGGAGAAGTGGGACATCGGCAACAACCAGTAGCCCAGCCGGGGCCAGAGAAACACAGTTCAGGGCCGTCCCGCCGTCCGGCGGGGCGGCCCGCCCCATCCCCGCACCACGCACCGCCCTCCCAACAGTCCTGCTGCCGCCTGGAGCTGCCGTGAATCAGCCCGAGCACACCCTGAACCTGACCAACGTCCCCCAGCCCAAGACCCGCAAGCCCCGCACCAAAACCGCCAAGACGTCGCTGCTGCCGCCGCTGGACTGGGCCGCCACCCACGGCCCCGTGTCCGGCGCCGTGTCGGCGGCGACCGGCGCCGGCGCGCTGGCCCTGCTCGGCGCCGCCACCCACATGCCCCCCGGCATCCCGCTCTACGTCGGTGTCGCCGGGGCCGTGGGGCACGGCATCGGCGTGAGCGTCCGGCGTCGCCTGACCGGCCGCACCATGGCCGGGCGGGCCGCGTCGTGGCTGCTCGCCGGCGGCTGGACCACCTGGGCCATCTCCACCGGCCCCCTCTCCTGGGCCGCCGCCGGCACGCTCGCCGCGCTCGGCGTCGGCATCGGCGCCATGGCCTCCAACGCCGCGATCCGCGAGGAGGCCGTGGAACTGGAGCGCATGAGCACCGAGGCACGTAGCGCCGCCGCGAAGATGAACGGCGAGCGCGAGGCCATCGCCCGGGAGTGGGCGGATCGGATCCACCGCGTCACCGGGATCCAGGTGGCGGTGTTCGCGGTCGAGTTCTGGAAGACCGGCGCCGGGTTCTCCCTCGCCGCCGAACTTCCCGGTGGCGCCGCGACCTGGGACCGGATCGCCTCACAGGCCCGCGCGCTCGCCACCGACGCTCGGCTGCCGCTGGGCTGCACGGTGTGGGTGGAAGAGGGCGACCGTCAGGGCCGCGTGGTCCTCGACATCGCGACCGTCAACGTGATGGCCCAGGACTTCCCCTATCAGGACGACTTCTCGGCGCTGTCGATCCTCACCGGCATCCCGTGGGGCCTGCTGCCGAACTCCGACGCCGCCGTGGTGCTGCTGCGGGAGGCGTGCGCGCTGATCCTGGGCCCGCCCGGATCCGGCAAGTCCACGTTCATCGACGTCGTCCTCGCCGGGTTCGCCCGTTGCACCGACGTGCTGACCTTCGTCATCGACCTGAAGGCCGGCGCCGCCGGCATCCCCTGGGTCCGCCCCTGGCTGGAGGCCCGCGGGCTGAAGGCACCCAAGACCGGCGCCGTTCCGGTGCCGGAGGACACCGCACCGGGCGTCGACTGGCTCGCCTCCACCCCGGGCGAGGCGCTGCGGCTGATGGAGGCCGTGCTGCGGATCAACGCCGCCCGCCAGCAGGGCTATCAGGACCTGCTCGACGCCAGGGACACGACGTTGCTGCCGGTGTCGGCGGAGATTCCGCAGGTCGAGGTGGTCGTGGACGAGGGCGCGGAGCTGCTGTCCGCCGCGTCGTTTGGCGACCCGACGATGAAGGCCCTGCAGGAGGCCGTGAAGAAGGCCATGCGCACCACCCGCGCGATGGGTATCCGCTTCGTCCTCACCGCGGTGGACGGGAACGTGTCCGCGCTCGGCGACACCAGCGTGCGCAAGTTCTCGCCGGTCGGTGTCGCGCTGACTTCCGGGGAGTCGTCCGGGAACAACCTGCACAAGCTGTTCCCGAGCGCGAAGGTCGACACCCGGCAGCTCAAGGCGAAGGGCTGCGGCGTCATCGGCGCCGCCGGAGCGGACGGCTTCGCCCCCACCGGCTTCAAGGGCTGGAAGACGTCGCCGAGCATGGTCCGTCAGGTCGTCCTCGCCACCAACGCCCGCCGCCCCCGACTCGACCCCATCTCCGCAGCCGCGGCCGGCGACGACTACGCCCGCCGCTGGGACGTGGACCGCGCCGGATGGCTCTGGGAAGGCACCAGCACCGCAACCCCGGCCAGCCCGGCGCCCGCGACGGCGTCCGGGGGCGGGCTGAACCTGTCCTCGCTCCGCGACCGACCCGCCGCGGCGGGGAGCACGGGGGGCGGGGACGGTCTGGCGGAGGTCATCGCGTTCCCGAACGCCCGGCCGCAGGGCCTGAACCTGACCTCCCTGCGCCAGGACCCGCCGGCGCCCGCACCGCAGCCGCCGTCCGCCCCGGCAGGGCCGCCGTGGCTGGCGGAGGCGATCGACGCGATCGAGTCCGCCGGCCACATGGGCCTGAAGGTCGCCGCCGTCGCCGACATGGTCTCCCGAAGCCGCCAGACCGTCCGGACCGCACTCCAGGAAGCCGCCGACCGAGGCGAACTGGTCTACCGCGAGAACGGCCCGCAGTCCGTATTCCTCCACCCCGACCACGCCTGACCTCCCGTCACTCTCAGCTACTGGGTACTGGCTACTGGCACCGCGCCAGTAGCCAGTAGATCGATCCCTGGGGGCCCGAAACGGGGTTTCATCCTGCGGATTACCCACTAGCCAGTAGCCAGTAGCCACCCCAGTACGGCCACGCACAGCAACCAGCGAGGTCCCGCCCGAACCACCCCGGGCGGGGCCTCGCATCGCCCCGGAAGGGAGCCCTGCCGTGTCCCACAGCGCCATCCGCCCGCTCGCCGCCACCCACTTCCGCGAGGCCCTCGCGGCCACCGCCAACGGCGAACCCGCCCAAGCGCTCGCCGCGCTCATGCACATCGACCCCGAGTCCTGGGCCGGGATCCAGCACCGCCTGGCCGCGCTCGGCACCGACCTGCTCGACGTCCTCGCCCACACCGCAGCAACGGGAGGCACCAAGTGAGCACCACCAGCGACCTCATCACCGCCGCCGTCCTCTTCGGCCCCGGCGCCCTGCTCTCCATCCCCGTCATCACCTCCCAGCGCGACGCCAAGGCCGACTCCGCCCGCGTCCAGGCCGTCCTCGCCCACTCCGCCTACGAGCGCGCCGTCCTCGCCGAGACCGAGCAGGACGCCCCCGCCCCGCCCGACGGCGGCCAGCCCACCCCCACCCCCACGCAGGCCCCGCGCCTCGCCGCCGTCATCGACCTCGACACCCGCCGCGCCGCCTGAGGGAGACCAGCATGAGGAACCTCGCGCGCCCGCTCCGGGTGCTGGACGCGTTCTGCTGCGCGGGTGGCGCCGGCACTGGCTACCACCGGGCCGGGTTCGACGTCACCGGCATCGACATCCGCCCCCGCCCGAACTACCCGTTCCGGTTCGTGCAGGGCGACGCCGTGGAGTACATCCGCGCGCACGGTGCCGAGTACGACCTGATCCACACGTCCCCGCCGTGCCAGGCCGGATGCGCGCTCACGGTCGGCACCAACTCCGCCATGGGCTGGGGCACCGCCCACGTCGACTTGGTGGCCGCCACCCGCGAGGCGGCCGAGTCCACCGGGCGGCCGTACGTGATCGAGCAGCCCAACGGCCGGGCCGCCGTCCGGAAGGACATCAGCCTCTGCGGCGAGATGTTCGGCCTGTCCGTGATCCGGCACCGGAACTTCGAGTTGGGCGGCTGGTCGATGCCGAACCCGACCCACCCCCGCCATCGGGGCCGGGTGCGGGGGTGGCGGCACGGCGAGTACTTCGACGGCCCCTACGTCGCCGCCTACGGCTCCGGCGGCGGCAAGGCCAGCATCCCCGAGATGCAGCAGGCCATGGGCATCACCTGGACCAGCGTCCGCGAGGAACTCACCGAGGCCATCCCCCCGGCCTACACCGAGCTGATCGGCCGCGCCGCCGCCCGCACCCTCGCTGTCGGGCCCGCCGCCGTGGCCGCGTAGGACCCCGCGCCGTGGCCGCTCTGGACTGGCGCGACGCCCGGCACTACGACCGCACCCGCACGCTCCCGTGCCGCTGGTGCGGTCGCCCCACACCGCTCCGGGACGACCAGCGCAGACCCACCCACAAGGTCTGCGCCGAGAACGCGGCGAACAACGACGACGGCGGCCCCCCTCTGCCAAGAACCGGGGCCGCCGCCAATCCAGCACGCTCATAGAGAACTGGAGACACCCAGCATGACCCAACTGACCCACGTTCGGGGAGAGCACCACCCCATCGCCCTCCGATTGGTGGCGTCCGGCCTGCCGGCGCTGCCGCTGCGGGACGGGAAGGTCCCGTTCGGCAACTGCCGGAACTGCGCGAACAACGCGTGCGGCGGCCGGCCGAACATGAAGACCCCCGGCCCCTGCCAGTGCCCGGCGCCCTGCCACGGCTGGGCCGCAGCCACCACCGACCCTGACGTCCTCAACGGGCCCGCCTGGGCCTGGGCGTGGTGGGAGGCGGCGGCCGTCGCCTACCACCCCGGCGGCGCGGGCCTCACCGTTGTCGACCTCGACAGCGCCGAAGCCATCGCCTGGGCCCTCGCGGCGCTCCCGGCCACCCGGACCGTGCCCACCACCCGGGGCCAGCACTGGATCTACCTCGGTGCCATGCCCTCCGCCAACCGCGTGCGCCCCGGCGTGGACATCAAGTCGTCCATGTCCTACGCCCGGTGGCTCGGCCCCGGCACCGGCACCATGGTCGCCCTTCCGGACGCCGTCCGAGACCTGATCGTGCGCGAGCCCGCCCCCGTCCGGCCGGCGCCCGCCGCTGTGCCAGCCGGGGGCGGGAAGTGCCCGCACCGCACGCCCGCCTACCTGGAACGCGGCATCGCCATGGCCGAGCAGCGCATCACCCAGGCGACCGGCGCGGTGCACGCGACCGTGTTCGGGGCGTTCCTGGCGGTGCTGTCCACGCACGGCCGGTGCGGGTGCCTGACCGAGGCGCACACGGCGCGGCTGTTCGCCGCCGCGCAGGCCATGGGCGAATCGCCCCGGCACTGCGCGGACGCGTGGGCCAACGCCCTGACCCGGCTGGGGCTGTGACCGTGGCCGATGACGAGAAGAACCCGGCCCGCGAGGTCATCGCCGACTACGCGCAGGCGCACTTCCGGTACTTCCGCACCGCGGACGGGACCGTGTACGCGCAGCGCAAGGGTCACCCGGTGGCGCGTCCGATCCGCTCGCAGGGCACGTCGGGCAGCCATCGGCAGGAACTCCTGGTCGGCCTGTTCAGGGACGGGCTCGGCGTGTTCAACGGCACCGCGATGAAGGAGGCATTGGACTTGATCGAAGCGCTCGCCATGTCCGAGGAGGTGCGGTCCGTGCACATCCGTGTCGCTCCCGGGTTCGACGGGGCGACCTGGCTCGACCTCGGCCGCACCGACGGGATGTCCGTACGCATCCACCCCACCGGCTGGGACCTCGCTGTCCCGGACCCGCGCGAGGTCTGCTGGCGGCGCACCCAGCTCACCGGCGAGCTGCCGGTGCCGACGAAGGACACCGACGGGAAGGGCATCGACCTGCTGTTCCGGCTGTGCAACTTCGCGAACGCCAGCTCCGAGTGCCTGGCTCTGGCGTGGCTGATCGGCTGCCTCGGCCCGTCCGTCCCGGTCCCGGCCCCGTTCCTCACCGGCCCGCAGGGAGCGGGCAAGTCCACCGCCGGGCGGATGCTCATGCGGATCATCGAGGGCATGAGCGGCGACCTGCGCCGGCCCCCGAAGGACGAGGAGAACCTGCTCGCCGCCGTGGCGGCCGGCTGGATCACCGCCCTCGACAACCTCTCCCACATGACCCCCGACATGTCCGACGCGATGTGCTGCATCGTGACCGGGGCCGAGAACGTCAAGCGCGCCCTGTTCACCGACGGCGACGTCTTCCGCGTCGGCTACCGCCGGCCGCTGATGCTGACCGGCATCGACGTCGGCGTCATCCGGCCCGACCTCGCCGAACGACTCCTTCCGCTGCGGCTGGAGCGGCCCACCGTCCGCCGCACCGAGGCCGAACTGTGGGCCGAGTACGCGCCCGTACTGCCCATCATGCTCGGGTCGCTGCTCGACCTCGCGGTCAAGGTCCGCGCCGCCGAGGCGGAGACCCCCACCGACCTGCGCATGGCGGACTTCGCCCACCTGTGCGCGCAGCTCGACGCCGCCACCGGCCTCGGGGCGCTCGCCGCCTACCGGGCCAGCCTGGACGACCTGAACGACGACGTGATCGAGGGCGACCTGCTCGCGCAGACCGTGCTGCAGCACGCCGAGACCATCGCCCCGGGCACCGCCCAGCGCATGACCTCCACCGAGTGGCTGGCCTGCCTCGGCCGCGTCTACAGCGGCGACGAACTCCGGGCCTTGCCGAAGGGCTGGCCGACCACCGGCAAAGTCCTCTCCGACCGGCTCAAGCGCCTCCAACCCACCCTCGCCGCCCGCGGTCTCCTCATCGACACCGGCCGCACGAAGGCGGGGCGCTACCTCGAAATGACCCGCCCCGCCCCCAAGCCCCCGCAGGAACGAGTCCCGCTCTTCTGACCCGCACCGCCACAGACCAACGGCAAGAAGAGCACCGGCCTCCGAGCGGGGGTGCTCCTCTTGCTGTTCGGCGGCAGCGCCGCCCAAGGGTCGCGCCGCGAAGCGGCTCCCTCTTTTCGCTCTGAGAGCCGCCCAACTACCTACAGACACCCCTTCTTTTTCCTAAGCAGGAAGACGCTGCGTCACCCGCGTCACCGGCGCCGAAAAACGGCCCCTGACCTGCCGGAAAGGGGGTGACGCAGACGGCGGGCTCTGCGTCATTCCTGCGTCACCCGCGTCACCCGGCTACGTCACGGTGACGCAGCCGGGTGACGCACCGGTGACGCAGGCCCCACCCCCGCCCACGCAAAACCGCAGGTCAGGGCCGACGAATGACGCTGTGACGCGGTGACGCAGAAATCCCCACCTCGGACACATGCGCACCGCGAGCAGCACGGTCAACACCCTTCCAGCCTCTCCACCCCTCGCCCAGCACCGGGAAGGACCGCCCCTTGGCCACCGCCGTCCCCGAAGTCCTCACCGTCCCCGAGGTCATGGCCGCCCTGCGAATGAGCCGCAGCAAGGTCTGCGACCTCATCCACTCGAAGAAGCTCGCCACCTTCACCTAGGACCACCGCCTGCCGCCATGCCACCGTCCTGCTCTACGCCCCGCTTGCCTGACCCCCGACCAGCGCACGGAAGGACCCACCCTTGGCCACCGCCGCCGTACGCCCTGACCTCCCGCCCCTGCCCCCCGTCTACCTCCCGAGCGACATCGCCAAGGCGCTCAACCGCTCGGAATGGTGGGTGAAGGAGCAGGCACGACGGGGACGCATCCCGTTCAGCAGGCTCGGAAGGGGCTACCGCTTCACTGCCGAGCACTTCGCGGAGATCATGCGAATCTTCGAGAGCCGCCCCGCCGAGAGCGCTCTTGCTCTGGCTCCGGCTCCCCAGCCGTCGCGGCGCACGACCGCCCGAGAGGCGGCCCCAGTAACACGCCTCAAGGCCCGAACCCCACGCAGGACTCAGCGCAGTCAGTCGCGTCCCAGCGCAGCCTGATCCCACGTGCCGCCCGGCCCAGCGCCGGGCGGCACACCGTTGAGAGGAGCACGAGTTGGGTTACGCCGAGAACCTCGGCAGCTATTGGCGCGGCCGGTACAAGGCCGCTCCGGGTAGGTACTCCACGGTCCGCGACGCCGACGGGGAAGCGATGCGCTTCAAGACCAAGGCCGCAGCGAAGAGGGCGGCAGACGCCGAAGAGGCGAAGGTGATGGCCGGGGTGAAGAAGGTAGCCCCCGAGCGGATGACCTTCGGCGTCTACGTCAGCCGGTGGTACGAAGCACAGGACTTGGCAGCCTCCACCATGCAGAACTACCGGCGCCACATCGAGGAGCATCTTCTCCCCGCATTCGAGCACTTCGTGATCGCCGACATCCTGGCCACGGACATCGCAGCCTGGGAGAAGCGCGAGCGTGAGGTTCCCTACGCGGCATCGAGCATCAAGACGTGGCGGGCGACGCTGCACCTGATCCTCGCGGATGCCGTTGACGAGGGGTTGCGCGACTCCAACCCGGCCACCAAGCGGCGCGGCCGAGGGAAGCGCGCTGGCCGTTCCCGCAATCGCGGGCCAGAGAAGGCCGTGACCACGCCGCTCGGCATCCTTCTGCTCGCTGAGCGGGCCGCGCTCCTCTCTGGTCGGGATGACGAGTTCGTCGCGGTCGCCCTCAAGGGCTACACCGGCATGCGCTGGGGCGAAATTGTGGGCCTGGAGACCGGGTTCGTCCGGCCGGCCAGTGTTCGGGTGGAGTGGCAGCTCTACGAGCTGGACACGGGCGAGCTTCACCGGTGCCCGCCGAAGGACGACTCTTACCGGGACATCGACACCCCGGAGTTTTTGGCCGCCCTGCTTGCGGGTCACGTCGCCCGCAGCCAGCCGAAGCCCTGCGAGTGCCACGGGCTGACCTACCTGTTCAGCGGCCACGGTGCGGCCAACGGCTCGGTGAGCCGGCCCGGGGCGAAGCTGGTCGACGTGGCCCGTCGCGCTGGCGTCTCGACCGGCACCGTCTCCAACGTCCTCAACCGGCCGGACACCGTGGCGGAGTCGACCCGGCTGCGGGTGCTGGAAGCGGTCACCGACCTCGGCTACATCCGAAACGCCGCGTCGGGGCAGCAGGCAGCGCACTGGCGGCGCTCCGGATTTGCCACCTGGCTGTTCCAACCGGCCGCCACGGGCCGGTACCCGAAGCGCGGCGGAAAGGACCAGCACCCAGTGCCGCTGGTGTCGGAGCCGTGGCCGGGCATCCCGGCCCGTGGCCGCGGTGCCTCCGGGCGGGCCCAGGCGTGCTGGCTGCCGATCGCGCCGGGACTGACCCCGCACGGGCTGCGCCATACGCACAAGACCCTGATGCGGGAGGCGGGCACCCCGCCGAAGCTCATGGATGAGCGGATGGGTCACGAGGACGGTTCGGTGCAGGCCCGCTACGACCACATCACTCTGGGGATGCGGCGGACCCTCGCGGCGGCCCTCACCGGCATGTGGGAGGAGGCGCTGGACGTCCGACGGGCGATGAGTGCCGGGTCTCCGGTGGCGGTTCTGGACGCCCTCCTGAAGACCGGGCGGTAGGCCAGTCCTGGAGACAAATTTCCGTGGCCTTCTCTGGGGGCTTCCAGGAGGGCCCTGAAAGACCTTCAGTGGGGGTGCTTCACGCGGAGCACCCCCACTGAAGGAGCGGCACCAGGCCAGTGATGCGAAGCGGAGAAGTCAGCTCGCCCGTTGTGCTGATCTAAAAGAGGCGGTCATGGTTGGCCGGTTCTGGCTGGGGCGTTGAGTTCAGCGGCAGCGCCACCCAGTCCTCCGATCCCAGGGCGAATCCGTGCCGCAGTGCTTCGGCCCGCTCGTCGAGCCAGGTGCCGCACAGCACGAGAAGTCCCTCCTTCTCGGCCCTTGGGCGGATGGCGCGTGCCCTGCGCATCGGGTCCTGGTTCCCCGCACACACGGTGAGGATGGCGCTCCTCGAAATGACTGTCTTCGGCAGGTAGTGGAACATCCTGAGGAGCCTGACCTCCTGGCCTTTTCCCTTCTCGAAGACCATGGCGGCTTGTTCTTCGGTGAGGCGCGTGAGCGGGTTTATCGGGATGTTGGTCCAGTCGTACAGAGGGAGACCCCACTGATGGCGCGCATCCACCGCGATTCCGCGCTTCCCGTCCTTGTTGCCCTTGCCTCGATAGAGCCATGACGTGTGGGTCCGGATGAGCCAGCTACGGTGGCGGTTCTTCTTCAGCTCGATCTTCGTACATATGCAGAGGTGACAGTGGGCCTCGGTGGGGATGGCCCAGTTGTCGCCCACCGTGGTCTTGAGGTCCACCGGGACTCCGCCGATCTCGACATCGAGCGGCTTCGCCTTCTTCCAGTCGAAGACGCGCTGGGCCTCGTACTCCAGCTTCGCTCCCACCGAGGCTCGCTCGCCGGGGTGGACGTCGGAGCCGAGCAGGTCGAATCGCCAGGTGCGGGCACCATCCAGCACGTAGGCGATCGAGGACTCGATGGCATCCGTGAACCCGGCTGCGAGATCGTTCCGACTGAGCTCATTTGCCACGGCCTGGAGTTCGTGGTCGTTGTCGGCCGCTCGAAGAATGCGATCGGCGGATCGGCACTCCTCGTTCAGGCACGTTTCTCCCAGCGGCTGGAGTTTGAGTCGAGCCATTGAGAAATCCCCCTGATGATCGCGCCTCAGCGAGAGGCTGGTCACGAGCGTCGCCGCTCAGTCGGATGATCAAGTGCAGAAGGCCCGCATCGATACCGGGATCAGTGCTGCGCAATCCCCTCGACAGCAGGCGTGTCCTCGGCCGGGGGTTCCGGGTGCGCGCGCGAGCCCCAGGTGGTGAGACTCTTCAGCAGTGCATCGGACGGAGCGCCCCAGCCGAAGGCCGCCGACAGGATGTGCAGGGCAAGCCGCGGCGGCACAGCATTGCCGATCTGCTGGCCGACGTCCTTCCCGGACCACGGGTAGTCGGTCGGAAAGGTCTGGAGCCGGCCAGCCTCGGAGAACGAGAAGCGGTCGAGCTCGGTGCCGTCTGTGCCGACGACACGATTGCGGGAGATCTTCCCAGTTACCGTGGCGGACGGCTCGCCGGATCCCCTACGCCCTCGGGCCTTCGGATCGCCTCCGGTGCCGTAGTTGGAGATGACCTCGAAGGCCGTGGAGCGGCTGACGACGTCTGCCATCGTCCTCCACGGAAGCAGCCTGGGGTCTCCGGACTCCCGGGCGACGCCCTTGCGGTAGATACGGTGCGTTGCAGCCGGGAGCGTCACGGGCTCGTTGCCGAAGCGGGCGATCAGGACGGCCCGCCGCCGGGTCTGCGGGACGCCGAACGCCTCCGTGTGCAGGATGCCGCAGTCCACCTGATAGCCCTCGGCGATCAGCGCCTTCGCGTACGCCTCCCAGACCGGAAGTACTGCGGGGACCTGCTCAAGCACGATCGCGCGGTAAGGGCGGTCGAGCTTGTCGATGGCGTCGAGTGCCCAGATGAGGGGTTGCAGGACGAGCCCGGTGCGTTCGTCGTCGAGCTTGGCGAGATCCTTCTCGATCTCCTCGCGATCCTCGCGGGCGACGAGGCGGTCGACGAACCTCAGAACCTCGTCGAGAGCCTTGCGGCCGACGCCCGTGCCCGCGACGGTGAAGGTCTGGCAAGGAGGCCCGCCGGCCAGCACGTCGGCGTCAGGGAAGTCGGATGGTCCGTAGAGGCGGACGTCACCTTCGACAGTGTCCAGACCGGCCGCCCGCCGGGTGGTGCATGCAGCGGCGTCCCACTCGACACCGATCGTGCGGATTCCGAGCTTCTCTGCCGCCACGTCGAGCCCGCCGGGGCCGGCGAAGAGGTCGACAATCTGGGTGGGCTGCACTCGGATCTCCTGATGTGTCGTTACGGGGCGACGGTGCTGCGAGCCCGGGAAGCTCGATTGCCCGCTCTGACTGCCGCTTCGGTAGCGACCATGCAGCGTACCGCGGGGTACCGACAGGCGAGCTTGTGCGCCGCGGTGAAGCTCCGGGGGATGCGGGTGGCTCGCGCCGACAAGACGTCCGATGAGGGTCGTTCGCGGCACTCGACTCCCCGGCGGGCCTGGTGCCCGGATCGCGCCGGGACCAAGATCTTCTCCAGGATTTCTCCAGAAGGGTCACAAAAAGCCAGTCAGGGCCGGTGTCTCTTGCGAGTCACCGGCCCTGAACTGGTCTTACGAAGTCGGGGTAGCGGGATTTGAACCCACGGCCTCTTCGTCCCGAACGAAGCGCGCTACCAAGCTGCGCTATACCCCGGTCCTGCTTTGTTGCCTTCCGTCTCCGGCGCAACGAGTAGAACTCTACAGGAGGTGCGGCGAGAGACGAAATCCGATTCGCGGCGGGGCGTCGTCGCTGGTCAGGGGCGGGTCAGCGGGGGGCGGGGGTGAGGGTGAGGAGGGTGGCCTCCGGGGGGCAGGCGAAGCGGACGGGGGTGTAGCGGTTGGTGCCGCAGCCGGCGGAGACGTGGAGGTAGGAGCGGTGGCCGCCGGCGGTGTGGGTGGAGAGGCCCTTGACCCGGTCGGCGTCGAGGTCGCAGTTGGTGACCAGGGCGCCGTAGAAGGGGATGCAGAGCTGGCCGCCGTGGGTGTGGCCGGCGAGGACCAGGGGGTAGCGGTCGGCGGTGAAGGCGTCGAGGACGCGGAGGTAGGGCGCGTGGACGACGGCGAGGGAGAGGTCGGCGTCGGCGGAGGGGCCGCCGGCGACCTTCTCATAGCGGTCGTGGCGGATGTGCGGGTCGTCGAGGCCGGTGAACTCGATGTCGAGGCCGGCGACGGTGAGGCGGCCGCGGGCGTTGCTGAGGTCGAGCCAGCCGGCGGCGTCGAAGCCGTCGCGGAGGTCCTGCCAGGGGTTGTGGACGGCGCCGGTGATGCCGCGGCGGCTGGAGCCGTCGGGGTTGTTGAGGCCGTGGACGCCGGTGCGCAGGGCCTTGAGGTACCGGGTGGGGCTCTTGCGGGCGGGGCCGTAGTAGTCGTTGGAGCCGAAGACGTAGACGCCGGGGAACTCCATCAGCGGGCCGAGCGCGTCGAGGGCGGCGGGGACGCCGAGCGGGTCGGAGAGGTTGTCCCCGGTGTTGACGACGAGGTCGGGCCGGAGTCCGGCGAGGCTCTGCAGCCAGCGCTGCTTCTTGGCCTGGCCGGTGACCATGTGGATGTCGGAGACCTGGAGGACGCGTATCGGCCTGGCCCCGGCGGGCAGGATCGGCACCTCGACGCGTCGCAGTCGGAACGCGCGCACTTCGTACCCGGCGGAGTAGGCGAGACAGGCGGCGCCGGCGGCGGCGATGCCGAGCGGTACGGAGTACAGGGGTCGCATCGGTCCATGCTCTCAGCCTGCGGGCCGAGCGCCGAAACGGGGGCGGGAGCGAGGTGGGAGCGGAGCGGGAAGGGGCCCGAGCTGCGGCGGAGGCGGGACGGCGGCGCGGACGCGGCGGTGCGCGGAAATCGAGTTGACACCGGCTTGACTGGCTGTCAAGGGTTAGTCGCGCAGTCTGGGAGCCGGTCGGGTGGCGCCGGGCGTAAGTGGTGCAGACCGCCGGTGGGGCGTTACGAAATCCCGATGGTCGAATCGCCGGATGTCGGCCAGCCGCGCTCACGGGCGTATTCGATGATTTCCGGGTCCTGGCCGAGGACGCGCGGATTGCCGACGACGCAGAGCATTCCGGCGGCGTCCAGGTGATCGCCGTATCCGAAGCAGCGGGTGGGGGAGAGTCCCAGTCTTGCCATGAACTCGACAACTGCGCCGAGCCGGGCGCCGAACGGACTGCGAACCTCCGGGCCGATCCCGTGCCCGAGGTCGTTCTCGACGTAGAGGAGCAGGTCGGGGGCGTCTTCGGGGCGGCCGTCCGGCGGCTCCTCCTCGATTCGGTGGACCATGTGGACCACTAAGTCGCCGGCTTCGCGGTGGCGGATCATCGCGTTGGCGGCGAGTGCCGCCGAATCCGTCACACCGTCCCTGAGATCGAAGAATGCCGCCCGCCGCAGCTCCGCCACCGCAAAATCGTCCGCGCCTCCGCCTGCCACGCCTGCCCCCACTGCTCGGACCATTGGCGGGCGGCCAATGGTGTACCAGTGAAAAATAGCGCATTGGGTGATCGCGTAGCGACGTTGGATGACGGAGCGGGTTGCGATTGGTTCAAAAATCGCAGTCGGAATGGGGCAAAGCGGCGCGGAACGATTGTAAATTCGCGCAAGGGCTCGGGAATGCGCGGATCGGGGCAATCGGCGCACAACGCCCCCGCTCCGGCCCCGTCCGGCGCCCGGCCGCGACGGCCAGCTCCCGTGGCAGCGGCGGAGACTGACGGTCGATCAGCTGACCGGACCCTGTCACAGCCCGGTCGAGCAGGGCTTGAGCAGCACGTGAGTGGCCCGGGTCGATCGTATTGACATCATGATTGACAGATATTTACAAGTCGTGTTGACTCTCGTCGGACAGGGTTGCCGACGCAGAGGAATGACATGACCGGGGGAGACGTCGACACGGTCGGGATCATCCTGGCCGGGGGCCGGGGTGAGCGGGCCAAGCCCATCACCCTGGAGTCCGCCGACTACATACGCAGCAAGGCGCTGATCCCGTTCGCCGGGCGCCGCCTGATCGAGTGGGTCATCGACGCCTGCCGCGAGCAGGGCATCCGTCGTTTCTACGTGGTCGCCCAGGGCCTGGAGAACCGCAGCCAGATCAAGCTGCTGCTCGGCCACGGCGAGCGGTACGGCGTCGACGTCCGCTACTCCCGGTCGAGCTTCGACCGGTACAACGTCGGGTCCGGCGCGGCGACCCTGCACAACCTGGAGCAGTGGGACCTGACGGGCAGCGCGCTGGTGCTGCCGGTCGACTCCATCTTCGACTTCTCGCTGGCCGAGCTGCAGACCACGCACCGGACGACCGGGGCCGTGGTGACGGTCGCGGCGGTCGCCCGCACCCCCGTCGAGGTGTCGGGCAAGTACGGCGCGATGACCACCGACGCCGAGGGGCGGGTCACCGGTTTCGTGGAGAAGCCGGACCTGGCCCGGGTGCACGAGGTGTTCCCGGACGCGATGGGGGACACGGGCGCGCTGATCCCCACCAACGCGGGGATGTACCTGATCGACTGCGGTCGGCTGCGGGCGCTGGCCCGGGAGCCGAAGCTGATGCGCCAGGCGCAGCAGCGCCTCGACTGGGGCGGCGAACTGCTGCCCTGGCTGGTCTGCCACGGCCACACGGTGGCCTCGCACCACATCGCCCGGCTGGGCGACCTCGGCAACGTCGAGGACTACCTGGTGACCCTGCGCAACGTACTGGCCGGCGACTACCCCCAGATGAACCAGCTGATGCCGGCCCCGCACAGCGACAAGCCCCGGTTCTGGGTGCACGAGTCCAGCCTGGTGACCCGGGACGACGTCACCGGGACCACGCTGGCCGACAAGATCGCCGACGGCTCGGTGCGGATCGGCCCGGGCGTGCGGATCGGCCGTCACGTGACCATCGGCAACGACGTGCGGCTGGAGTACGCGGACATCGGCGACGGGGTCGAGGTCCGGGAGGGCGCCACCCTGGTCGGCACCTCGCTGGGCGACTCGGCGGTGGTCGGCCCGTACGCGGACATCAAGGACAGCTACGTCGGGCCGATGGTGGAGATCCGCTCGGAGCGGGCCCAGCCGGTGCGGCTCGACTCGTACTCGGCGGTCGGCGACGGCGCCTACCTGTGGCCCGGCACCCGCCTCTCGGGCGTCAGCGTCTACCCGCGGCTGAAGGTCCCGGCGATCGCCAATCTGCCCTCGGGGACCAGGCTGACCAGCTCGGACGACATCCTGCGCTGGGTCTGACCCGGCCGCCCACGGATCTGAAGAAACGTTTTGCTCGGCCGGCCTGCCGACAGGTCGACAGCTCGCGGCACGCTCGTACAGCCCAAGGAACGGGACAGCCCCTTAAGCCCAGCACAGCTCAGAGGAGGACCCTGATGGACAGCCCCGTTGCGGTGGTCGGCGGTTCCGGCCGACTCGGACGACTGATCGTTCAGCGCCTGCTGGACCGCGGCGAGACGGTACGCGCACTCGGACGTACGGTGCAGCCGGCCAGACGGCTGCTGCCACCCGGGGCGACCTTCACCCCGGGTGACGTACGGGACCCCGCCACCCTGGCCGAACCGCTGGCGTGGACCTCCGCGGTGGTCTTCTGCGTCGAGCCGGGCACCGACGACGAGGGCCCAGACCGGCCCGAGGCCACCCTGTACCTGGGGCTGCGCAACGTGCTGGAGGCGGCCACCGCCGGCGGCGCCCGGCCGCACGTGGTGCTGGTCAGCCAGCTGCACGCGACCCACCGCGGCCACCCGCTGAACGCCTACGGCCGGGTGCTGGACTGGCGCCGGGCCGGCGAGGAGCTGCTCCGCGAGTGGGGCCTGCCCTACACGGTGGTCCGGCCGGGCTGGCTGATCGACGACCACGCGGCCGGCGACCGGGTCCGACTGGAGCAGGGCGACCAGGGCTTCGGCCAGGTCAGCCGCACCGACGTGGCCGACGCCTGCGTGCACGCCCTGTACTCGCCGCCGGCGACCGGGGTCACCTTCGAGATGTTCAACGAGCCGGGTTCGCGACTCATCGACTGGGAGCAGGCGTTCGCCGCCCTGGAGACGGACCGCGTCGTCGTGGCCTGACCACGCCGCGACGGAAGTGCGCCACGCCGGAGTGCCGCCACGCCCGAGTGTGCCACCGCGCCACCTTTCCCAGCCGCACCGAGAGAAACGGCAGAGACGATGACAACGAGTCAAGAGATCCCGGTGGCCCTGGAGGGCCTTGCCGGGGCCAGAGTCACGGCGGGGCGCTCCCAGCCCCTGGGCGCGACGCTGGACGCCGACGGCGTGAACTTCTCGGTGTTCTCCGAGCACGCCAACCGGGTCGAGCTGCTGCTCTTCGACAAGCACGACGACCTGGCACCCAGTCGGATCATCAACCTCGAACCGGACGAGCACCGCAGCTACCACTTCTGGCACTGCCACGTCTCCGGGCTGAAGGTCGGCCAGACCTACGCCTACCGGATGGACGGCCCCCGCCACACCAAGGAGTCCGGCACCCGCTTCAACCACCGCAAGGTGCTGCTGGACCCGTACGCGCGCGCCAACGTCAACACCCTGTGGGACCGGGTGCGCGCGGTCGGCCCGGAGGACAACTGCGCCTACTCGATGCGCTCCATGGTCGTCGACCTGGACAGCTACGACTGGGAGGGCGACGAGCCGCTGCGCCGCCCGCTGTCCGACACCGTGATCTACGAGGTGCACGTCGGCGGCCTGACCTCCTCGCCGACCTCCGGGGTGCGCCACCCGGGCACCTTCACCGGGGTGGTCGAGAAGATCCCGTACCTGAAGGAGCTCGGCGTCACCGCGGTCGAGCTGCTGCCGGTCTTCGACTTCGACGAGCGCCAGGTGCTGCGCACCGGCCCGAACGGCGTGCCGCTGCACAACTACTGGGGCTACGACCCGTTCGGCTTCTTCGCGCCGCACACCTCGTACTGCTCCGACCCGTGCGAGTGCACCCACATCACCGAGTTCCGCGACATGGTGAAGGCGCTGCACAAGGCCGGCATCGAGGTCATCCTGGACGTGGTCTTCAACCACACCAGCGAGGGCAACGAGCACGGCCCGACGATCAGCTTCCGGGGCCAGGCCAACGAGGTGTACTACCACCTGTGGCCGCAGGACCGCCGGCACTACATGGACTTCACCGGCTGCGGCAACGCGATCAACGCCAACCACCCGGCGGTGGCGAAGTTCATCATCGAGTGCCTGGAGTACTGGGTCACCGAGCACCACGTGGACGGCTTCCGCTTCGACCTGGCCTCCGAGCTCTCGCGCGGCGCCGAGGGCTACGAGATGGAGACCCCGCCGGTGCTGTGGGGGATCGAGCTGTCCGGCATCCTCTCCGACACCAAGATCATCGCCGAGCCGTGGGACGGCGGCGGCCTCTACCAGGTCGGCCGCTTCCCGGGGAAGCGCTGGGCGCAGTGGAACGGTCCGTTCCGCGACGACGTCCGGCGGTTCGTGCGCGGCGACGCCGGGATGGTCGGCACCGTGGCCACCCGGGTGGGCGGCTCCCGCGACCTGTTCGCCAAGGCCGGTGAACTCCCCACCAACAGCATCAACTTCATCACCTGCCACGACGGCTTCACGCTGAACGACCTGGTCAGCTTCAACGGCAAGCACAACCACGCCAACGGCGAGTCCAACGCCGACGGCTCGGACGAGAACTTCAGCTGGAACTGCGGCGTGGAGGGCCCGACCGACGCCTGGGACGTGGACCAGCTGCGGGTGCGGCAGATCAAGAACCACGCCGCGATCCTGCTGCTCAGCCGCGGCGTGCCGATGATCCTGGCCGGCGACGAGTTCCGCAACAGCCAGCTCGGCAACAACAACGCCTACTGCCAGGGCAACGAGATCGCCTGGCTGGACTGGCAGCAGGCCGAGAAGGAGGTCGACGTCCAGCGGTTCTTCCGCGAGATGATCGCCTTCCGCAAGCGCCACGGCGCACTGCGCGCGCCCCGGTTCTTCTCCGGGCGCCGCAACGAACGGGATCTTCCGGACGTCACCTGGCACGGCACCCGGCTGGAGCAGCCGGGCTGGGAGGACACCGACGCCCGGGTGCTCAGCTTCACCCTGGCCGGCTTCGACGGCGAACCCGACCTGCACGTCATCTTCAACATGTTCCACCTCGGCCTGGACTTCGAGCTTCCCCATCTCCCCGGCCACCACTGGGCCCGGTCCGTCGACACGGCCCGGACCAGCCCCAACGACATCCTCCCCCCGGGCGCGGAAGCCCCTGTCGAGGGCCACCTCTTCCACGCCCACGGCCGCAGCGTGGTCGTCCTGACCGCCCTGCCCGACGATGGAGTCACCCGATGAGCGCACCTGCAGCCCGCCGCACGTACTCGGACAGCATCGCCGGCTACGTCACCTCGTTCGACCCGGTCCACGACAGGTTCGGCCTGCGGACCTCGGACGACCGCGAGTTCACCATCCACCTCGACGGTCTGATCGGGTCGGAGATCGTGCGCAACCTGGGCGACGAGCGACGGGACACCAGCGGCTCGACCCGGGACATGCTCGCCGAGGGGCGCTTCGTCTTCGTCCACGGCCTCTTCTACCAGTGGGACGGCGGCGAGCGGATCGAGGCCCGGCAGATCACCTTCCCCGAGGAGACCCGCGGCGCCTACGTCTTCGAGAAGCCGACCTGGTGGGTCCAGCAGGCCGCCGAGATCGCCGACTTCTACCTGCGCGGACACTTCCCCGACGGGGTGTACGACTGGCGCAACTTCCGTACCAAGCTGACCCTGAGCGGCACCCACCTGCCCGAGTTCGCCGGCCAGGACGTCCGCCAGGAGACCGACACCATCTCCCGGCTGGTCTACGGCCTCGCCACCGCCTTCATGCTGACCGGCGAGGACCGCTTCCTGGAGGCGGCCCAGTCCGGCACCGACTACCTGCGCGAGCACATGCGGGTGGTGGACGAGCGCGAGGGCGTCGCCTACTGGTACCACGGCATCGACATCACCAGCTCGGGCCAGCGCAAGGTCTTCGCCTCCGAGTTCGGCGACGACTTCGACGCCATCCCGATGTACGAGCAGATCTACGCGCTGGCCGGCCCGACCCAGACCTACCGGATCACCGGCGACCCGCGGATCCTCGAGGACATCGACCGCACCGTCGCGCTGTTCCACCGCTACTTCAAGGACGAGGACCGGGGCGGCTTCTTCTCCCACCTCGACCCGATCACCATGGACCCGCGCGCCGACTCCCTCGGTCGCAACCGGTCCCGCAAGAACTGGAACTCGGTCGGCGACCACGCCCCCGCGTACCTGATCAACGCCTACCTGGCGACCGGCCGCGAGGACTTCGCCGAGCTGCTGGAGAACACCGCCGACACCATCGCCAAGTACTTCCCGGACGAGCCCAACAGCCCGTTCGTCCAGGAGCGCTTCCACGAGGACTGGAGCCCCGACCGCACCTGGGGCTGGCAGCAGGACCGCGCCGTGGTCGGCCACAACCTCAAGATCGCCTGGAACCTGACCCGGATCCGCGCCCTGCGCGACAAGCCCGAGTACGCCGCCCTCGCCGAGCGGATCGCCGACATCATGCCGCCGGTCGGCAGCGACCAGCAGCGCGGCGGCTGGTACGACGTGGTCGACCGCCGGGCCGACCCGGCCAGCGGCGCGCACCGCCTGGTCTGGCACGACCGCAAGGCCTGGTGGCAGCAGGAGCAGTCGATCCTCGCCTACCTGATCCTGGCCGGCGTCGACGGCGACCCCGAGCACCGCCGCCTCGCCCGCGAGGCCGCCGCCTTCTACAACGCCTTCTTCCTGGACTACGACGACGGCGGCGTGTACTTCAACGTGCTCGCCAACGGCATCCCGTACCTGCTCGGCACCGAGCGGCTCAAGGGCAGCCACTCGATGGCCGGCTACCACGCGCTGGAGCTGTGCTACCTGGCCGCCGCCTACACCGGGCTGCTGCTCACCTCCTCGCCGCTCACCCTGCACTTCCGGCCGCTGCCGGAGACCTTCCCCGGCCGCGTGCTGCGGGTCTCCCCGGACCTGCTGCCCGAGGGCACCGTCCAGATCGACCGGGTCTGGATCGACGACCAGCCGTACCTGGACTTCGACCCGAAGGCGCTGACCGTCAACCTGCCGGAGAGCGACGTCCCGCTGAAGGTCCGGGTCGACGTCGAGCCGGCCGACATGCGGCTGCGGGTCACCAGCGAGTTCGACGGCAACACCGCGCACATCCACTGCGACGGCGTGATCGACCGCGACGAGCTGGAGAAGTTCCGCCGGGCGCTCGTCGAGGCGCTCTCGGTCGAGCCGCGCCGGGTGGAGTTCCACCTCTGCAAGACCACCGAGATCACCCGGCCCGCCATCAACGAACTGCTCTTCCAGCGCGCCAAGATCGGCCTGGACGTCGAGTTCGTGATCGTCGGCTGCGCACTGCCCGAGGTCACCCAGGCCCTGCTCGCCACCGACGCGTTCGTCGTCGAGCTCGACGACGAGGGCGCCTGCGACCGGGACTGACCCGTCCCCTTCACCCCCACCGCGTCACCCCCAGCCGGCTCCGCCCGGCCCACCCTGCCCTCCCGCGGTGAACCCCCCACACACCGAGGGAGGGCAGGGCTCTGTCCACCCCCTTTTCCGACCGCTTCCGACTCCCGGAGGATCGACGTGCGCACACTGACGCGGCCCGGCGAACCGCTCGCTGGAGAGAGTACGGACGAGATCTCCGCGTACTGCCAGGATCTGTTCGCCCCGCTGGCCCGCTCGGACCAGCGCCGCTGGGGCGAGGTGTACCTGCGCGGCCTGCTGCACGCCTCGGGCCGCCGCACCCCCAGCAACATCTCCGAGCAGGTGCTCGGCCGGCGGACCGCCCAGCCCATCCAGCAGTTCGTCAACCACAGTACGTGGGAGTCGGGTTGGATCCGCCGGCAGCTCGCCGAGGCCTACACCGCGACCGCCGCGCCGCGGGCCTGGGCCTTCGACGAGGTCGCCTTCCCCAAGAACGGCACCCGCTCGGTGGGCGTCGCCCGGCAGTTCGCCTCCACCGCGCGGCGGACCATCAACTGCCAGCTGGCGCTCGCCACCTCACTGGTCCACCCGCAGTCCTGCCTGCCGGTCAACTGGCACCTGATGCTGCCCCGGCACTGGGACGACGACGAGGACCTGCGCGACCGCGCCCACGTCCCGCACCACGAGCGGCACCGGCCGCGCTGGCACTACCTGCTCGACTCGGTCGACGAACTGCTCCAGGACTGGGACCTGCCCCAGGCCCCGGTGCTCGCCGACTGGACCATGGAGTCCCAGGTCGAGCCGCTGCTGCTGGGCCTGGAGGACCGCGGCCTCGGCTACCTGCTGGAGGTCGGCGCGGCCAGCCACATCCCGGTCGGGCGGCACCCGGTCCGGGTCGGCGTGCACCACCGCGCGCCGCACACCCGCACCGTCGCCGAGGTCGCGCACGCCCTGCTCGACCGGGCCCACCGCGAGGTGATCGCCTGGCGCGACGCACCGGCCGCCAACGTCCGGCGCTCCCAGTTCCTCGCCGTCCGGCTGCCCGGCGGCCCCGCCGCCCCCGGCGATCGGCGCGCGGCCGGCCCGGCGGCCGGCGGCCGGGTCCGGCACCTGATCGCCGAGTGGCCGTTCGGCCGGCCCAAGCCGCGCACCTACTGGCTGACCAACCTGCCCGCCGAGCAGCTCGCCGAGACCGTAGCGCTGGCCGAGCTGCGCCACCACTCGGCCCGCGGCTGCGAACGGCTGCACCGCGAGTACGGCCTCGGCGACTTCGAGGGCCGCTCCTTCCGGGGCTGGCACCACCACGTCACCCTGGTCTCCGCCGCCCGCGGCTTCCACACCCTGCAGGAGCTCGGTGAGGAGGCCGAGGCCTGCTGACCCGTCCGGGTGGTGCCGGACGGGACACCGGGGCAGGCCGAGGCGCGAATGGCCCCGTAGACAACCCCCCGGCGCACCCCCTCCTCATATGATCGGAGCGACATGCGTCATCCTTGGTGGTGAATAGCACTGCCCAGACACCAGCAGGAGGAAGCTCGTGGACGACGTTCTGCGGCGCGCCGCGCTGTTCGCGGCTCTCGACGACGACCAGGCTGCCGAGCTGCGGGCTTCCATGACCGAGGTGACCCTCGCCCGCGGTGAGTCGCTGTTCCACGAGGGCGACCCGGGCGACCGGCTGTACGTCGTCGTCGAAGGCAAGGTCAAGCTCCACCGGGCCTCGCCCGACGGCCGCGAGAACATGCTCGCGGTGCTCGGCCCCAGCGAGATGATCGGCGAACTGTCGCTGTTCGACCCGGGCCCGCGCACCGCGACCGCCACCGCCCTGACCGAGTGCAAGCTGCTCGGCCTCGGCCACGGCGACCTGCTCCCGCTGCTGCACGCCCGGCCCGAGGTGTCCATCGCCCTGCTGCGCGCCATCGCCCGACGGCTCCGCCGGACCAACGACGTCATGTCCGACCTGGTCTTCTCGGACGTGCCGGGCCGCGTCGCCAAGGCGCTGCTCGACCTGTCGCGCCGCTTCGGCGTCCAGTCCGACGAGGGCATCCACGTCGCCCACGACCTCACCCAGGAGGAGCTCGCCCAGCTGGTCGGCGCCTCCCGCGAGACGGTCAACAAGGCGCTCGCCGACTTCGCCGGCCGCGGCTGGCTCAAGCTGGAGGCCCGCGCCGTCGTCCTGATGGACGTCGAGCGCCTCTCCCGCCGCTCCCGCTAGGCCGGGAAGACTCGAGGGGGGGGGGGGGGGGGGGGGGGGGGGGGGGGGGGGGGGGGGGGGGGGGGGGGGGGGGGGGGGGCGCGGCGGGGCCGGCCCCGGAGAGCGCGAGCGGGACGGGCGGCCGGGCGGG